>JAYSML010000072.1:0-1743 GCA_043724745.1 bacterium | reverse complement strand
TGATGGCTTATATACAATATCCTGATTTAAATTATCAATAATAGGTTCAGACTTTTCTAAATTTTTATTTAAAATATTAATCATTTTTTTAATAGTATTTTTACCAGCCCAACCATCTGCTGCAAGACCTATTATTCAATTTTTTTCTTGAAATATTTTTACTGCATCACGAGTTTTAGACCTCACCTTCCCTTTATCTATATAAATACCATCTATTTTTCCACTATAAATTCACTGGCTTTTCAGAAATAATTGTATAGCAAATCACCATGCTCATCATTCATTTTTTATATCGTTTCGTTCTTTATCTTTTATAGATTCCAAATAGGATTTTACTTTAGAAAGATCGAGTTTTTGTCCGTCTGGTTTTTTGTCATCAATACCCAAGATCTCATCATGCAGAGATGCCAAATCAGATTGAAGTTTTATTTTTTCAGCAACTCGTGATATTTGTAATTTTTCTTTACTCACATCACTAGTCTTTAATTGTAGTGTTTCAGGCATTTGAAGTTTTATTATTTAAATTTGTTTTGATTTATTCAATTCTATCCAAATCTTTGAAATTATTATAGACTCCTTAAAAAAATCAAATATATCTTTATAGATAAAGAAGCTATAACAACTAAATTTTACCCCACAAAATAAATAATGCAAATACTATACATATTTACCTAAGAAATAGTGGTTGACATTTTATTATAAATAAATAAAATAACGGTACAAAAAAATAAAAACATATGAAAAAAAACAGATCACTAACCAAAATAGTTCATCTAGTAATATTTTGGCTTATAATGTTGCTGGTTTCTGTCTCTTGGCTACGATTTTGGAATAATGCTTTTTGGCAAACAGGCTATTCTGTATCCACAGGTAATCTATCATTACCGGAGATATTGAAACAACTATCTGTAGCAATACACGAAGAGTTGGTATTCAGATTTATACCATTTACAATAGTTAGCATAATATGGCTTATAGGGACTCATATCAAAGTATCCACTACAATCCTAATGATAATAATAATTATATTTATTATCATAGTTCAAATCCAATTTGGATTGGCCCACGTATTGTGGGATGCCGACTTAAGAAAAATAATGAATCTGACTGAATTGCCAACAGTAACTGAAAAAATGCAGCATATAGTGCTACAAGGAGGGATGGGAATTATACTTATTTGCACCTATTGGAGGTTCTATAAAGAATCTAAAGGAGTTTTAAGATACATCCAGATAGTCCCCTTGTTCACAGTTACAATGTTGCATATGATCACAAACTTAATTTTAATTGTCAACTAAAAAAAGTTAGCCTATATAGGGCTAACTTTTGCATTTAATATAAAATTTTAGTTTTATAATAGATTTTCATATCTCTTTAAATATGCGTCATACTCAGTTCATTTTTTTGCTTTCAAATAAGTATCTTTGATATTTAGCGTAGGGGCAGGCAACTCGATCACTCATCTTGTCATTTGATCTACTCTGCTTTTTATTTGTTGCTCTAGTTTTTTCATTTGGTCTCTAGACATTTCTTTTGTATTGTTTGTTTCCAAAGATTTTACATCTCCATCAAGCCAAGCTTTAGCACGCAAATAATTTTTTTGTGTAGTCAATTCTTCTATTTTAGAAGATATATCATCAACTATTTTCTTATCAATCTCAATTCAAAGTTTAGTATAATCATTTATTGTTGTTTTTAGTCCTTCATAAGATTTTATATATGAATTTATACTAACAGATGGTA
>JAYSML010000071.1:0-1807 GCA_043724745.1 bacterium | reverse complement strand
AAAATAGCTAGGGAATATATTAATTTGTTTTCTAGTATGGATAATATTTGGTCTGGAATAGAGACGGCCGTGATGTTTGTTACTATTTCAGATTTTTTGAAATATGCTTGGAAGAAGTGATATATAGAAAGAGATGATTTCTATACTACAGATAAGGAAGTTTTGGATAAAATAACTAAATATCTATCGGCTGATGATGAATTAAATTTATTGCGAGATCGTATGAACAATAAAATTCCTTTCGAAAATAATCCGGATAATTATTATAGAAGTCTGTTTTGTAAAAGTAGAAGTGTAGATCCACTGTTTATACAAGAGTGAAAAATATTCAGGGTGTCTGATGTAGACGATGAACGAAAACTTTTAATGGTAAATAAAAATAAAGCAAAAGAATATTTTATAAAATTTGCAAAGTAATGGCTAATCAGTGATCATTTGCGATTATAGTGAATGAAAAAAATCATGTACTACTCTGTCATAGAAATGATTATGACTTATGGAACTTACCTGGTGGAAAAGTAGAAATTTGAGAGTCACCACGAGAAGCTGTAATTCGTGAGGTAAAAGAAGAGACCTGATTGGATGTAGAAATTTATGAATTTATGTGACTATATTACAAACCAGAAAAAGATGATTTGGTTTTCCAATTTGTATGTAAGATTGTTTGATGAGAAATGACTCTGAATGAAGAAGCTAGAGAAATTAAATATTTTGATAAAGACAATCTGCCTGAGAATACTTCGTGAAAACAAATGGAAAGAATAAAAGATTATTTTGATAAAGACAGAAAAACGAGTATTATGAAGAATCAGTATTGACTATGATCTATAGACAAGATAAAAAAATGAAAATAAAGTTTTAATTGTTAGTTATTGGTTGTTTGTATGAAAATAGCAGGGATACAAAAATCGACAATGATTGATTATCCGGGTAAAATTGCCTGTGTGATTTTTACACAATGATGTAATTTTCGTTGTCACTTTTGTCATAATCCCGAATGTGTTTTACCAGAAAAAATGTTATTATTTCAAAATGATCTGATAAGTGATTCAGCTTTTTTTAATTTTTTGGAAAGTAGAAAAGGATTATTGGACTGAGTAAGTATATGCTGATGAGAACCTACGTTACAATCAGACCTATATAACTTTGCCAAGAAAGTGAAAGAAATGTGATTCGCGGTGAAATTAGATACCAATGGAAGGGATCGAAAAATCGTTGAGAGGATGATAAAAGATAAAATACTGGATTATGTCGCAGTGGACTTGAAACATGTTATGTATCGTTATGAGGAGGCAGTGGGAATTACTCAAAACCCAGAATTTTTTGGCAGTTATCAAAAACTTTTACAATTATTATTGGAATCTGATATAGATTATGAATATAGAACGACTGTGGCGAAATGATTACATACAGCTGAAGACATAGAAAGCATGTCACATTATATTAGGTGAGCAAAAAATTATTATTTACAGAACTATGTATGATGAAATACTCTGAATCCTGATTTTGGATGACAACCCTTCAATGATGATGAGTTGGCTGAATTTAGAGAAATAACTTTGAAGTATGTTCAAAATTGTGGAATAAGAAAAGCATAAATAAAAAAATCCGCAGGCAAATATCCTACGGAATTTTTGTGCTGTTTATTAGCACCAATTAAGTTCTGTTGAAATTACAGATGGCGTTGATTTTGACTCTACTCCAGATTTCCTGTGACAAAATTAGTATTGCTACTGCCAATCCGAATCCGGCAAACCAAGATTGCCATGAGCCTTTAAACATAGGCTGAGTATTCATTACTCCATAC
>JAYSML010000070.1:0-2324 GCA_043724745.1 bacterium | reverse complement strand
TTTTTATTTTTGTTTTTGTTAATATATCTAATTGTATAAAAAAGTCAATTCTTTTTTATTGTTATTTATTTAATTCTGAAAGGATATAATCTGAATATTCACATGAACCATATTCCGTTTTCTCATAAATTTTTAATATTTTTTCAAGCTCATCAAGTCAAATATTTAAAATTTCTTGATTATATTTAATTCAAGAAAGGTATCTTCTAAATACTCTTCATTTTGTCTCATGTCTTTTAGGAATGATTTCTAAACTACACATCAACAACGATACAACGATAGAATCTTGTAATTTTCTATGTGCAACTGAATCTCATGGCACTATATCTGATATAATAGATGTGTCTAATACATGATTCAATCAATAAAGATGTTGCATAATAACACTACTTCAAAATCAAGATTCAATTCAATGTTTCTTATCAGAATCTTCTATAATAATATAATTTCCAATATCATTAAATACTCCTGTATTTTCATCTTTCATAACAAAATTGAAATTTCTTCAGACGATATCACCTAATCAATACCTATGGGTATAATATTTAGGTTCTTTTGTATCAAAAACTAACTCAATAGGATTTCAGGCAGCTTGCAAAAAATCTAGTAAATCTTGATCTTTAGCACTAATATTAATAGCTATATTATCCAACGGAATTTCCAAAACATTAAGCAAAAAATCTATTGTAGTTTTCATTAACAATTCGCCATCACAATAATTAGACATACATGAAATACCCGTAAAAGTAGATCACCATCTGATTGGAGTCTCATCTCTTAAACGTTTTGCATTATGTGTCCTAAATGATGGTTGTTGCATACAAATACCATTATGAGGTAATATTCCATTTAACAAGTAAGGTTTCAATACACTTGTAGGAGCTCATATGAAATATACACTATCATCAATATCTGAATTTATAGAAACTGGATTCTCCTGCATATATCATTTAGATACAAAAAAATCACAAAAAGAGTCAGAAACCCAATTAGATATATCTTTTTTTTCTAATGAATTCAATTTTCTTCTTCCATAGGAGTTTAATTCTAAGGTATCTTTTAAATCACCCCTATATATAGAAAGATCTGATCATTCCATATTTTCTATAGGATGTTCACTGTTTTCTGGGCTAACGTTCATATAATTATTTTAATGTTCTAAAATAGAAACTTTGACTACATTATTATATGCAGAGAATGATCATATCCCTCATAATGGGAATGTTGTTATTGGTGTTATATGTCCAAAATTAACATTTGCGACAATAGGTATTCATTCTATCTTTCTTTGTGCTGCGATGATTCTTCTAAGCTGATCTATAGATATGGTATTGTTTTTTTGAAATTTTCCAATTACAATTCACTTAACATACTTTGAAAAGTCAGATTGAAATATTTGTTCCAATCGTCTAATAAATCTTAGTATATTTCACTCTGCATCCTGTTCTATAAAAAGAATAGTATCTTCATCCAGTATTGGAAGATATGAAGTTCCCATACACACACAGAGACATTCTACATTTCCTCAGATAATTCTTCAAGTACAATTTCACTCTTGCAAAATAACTACACCATCATTCTTTTCAAAGACTCTTTTTTCTTGATCTAAATATCGAGTATCATCACTCCATTCTTGAGAATCAGTAATATCAAAAGGACCCGATTCCATACAACATTTTTTAAAATATTCTAGAGAATACTCAAATCCATATTTCATTCCCCAGCTAGAAAAATGAGGTCAATAATAGGTAACTACTCATGTCTTTGCTAAGATAGCATTATGTAATACTGTGATATCTGAGAATCCACATATAATTTTTGGATTGGCTTTGATAAGATCATAATCAATATAGTCTACTATTTGATTGGTGCTAGATCCACCGATTACAGAGAAAATAGCAGCAATTGAATCATCTCTAAATGCATCATGTAAATCTTCCAAACGAGACTCTATGGAGGAGCTTAAAAATTCATCACATTCAGAAATATGTTTTCCAAATACCACTTCTAGACCAAGCTCATTAAGCCTTTCTATAGCTATTTTTACTGTATCTTCAGACAAAATTTTAAAACTTCTAGAAGGAGCTACTACCATTATTTTATCTCATTTTTTCAATTTTTTAGGATAGATAAATTCCATCATATACCAATAAATATAAAAAACTTTTATATAAACTTATCTATTTTTTGCCAATTTATATTTAACTAAATTAAGTTTATCTCCAAGACTGGTTGCTGACTTTAATATGATTTTATTTCCTTCCTCATCAATATCCGCAATTCATCAGATCGCAGCACCAAGTTTCTGACTTGGCTTATTATTC
>JAYSML010000069.1:0-1638 GCA_043724745.1 bacterium | reverse complement strand
ATTTGGGTACTCATTGATACATCAAAGGAGTCATTACCTGTTTCAGAACTGTTGTCCTTGGAAGTAAATTATAATTTTGGAAAATAAATCATATGGTTTGACCACGAATTATAGATTGGTCATCATCTGATAGGTAGGCAACTTCATTATCTTCGAAAAAATATTTTCCACTAGTTGGAGTATCTAACATTCAGATTATATTCATTAGAGTGGATTTTCCGGAACCAGATTCTCAAGTGATAGATACAAATTCTCATTTCTGGATTGTTAAATTTACTCATTTTAAAGCCCTGAGTTCTTGTTCTCATACTTGGTATATTTTGACTATGTCTTGTAGTGTTAGTAAATTCATTTAATTTTTTTAAATTAAATATTGTTTATTGTCATCATCTGTTGAAACTTCATCCTCTAGTTCATCATGCTCAAGGAAATCAACCTCATCATATTATAGATGCAGATTTTTTAGTAGAACTAGTTGTTATTTCTTTGACTAGTTTGTCTCACTCAAGTAATCATCACAATACTTCTGTGAAATTTCAATCAGTAATTCAAACTGATATAATCTGAGGTTTAGCTATTCAGTTTTTTGAAAGATTGACCATTCTTTTATTTCAGATTTCTGTAATGTATGTGTTTGGTACCAATAGAATATCTTTTTTTTGGTTGATGATTATATAAATTTTAGCCGACATTCAACCATATATAGCAAGAGCTCCTTTATCTACTCAAATTGTGACTTTGTAAGATGTTACTCAAGATGTTTTCTCTGGTGTGGAATCTATATCTGAGATATATCCAGTCATTGTAGTATCAGGATATGCATCGAAAATTATTTCAGAATCCTGACTTTTTTTTACTTTCACTATATCGATTTGATCAAGCAAAGCTGTTATTTGTATTATATTTGGATTTTCTAAGTAAACATATTTGGTCTCGTCCGAAGTTAGATTATCTCATACTTTAAAATCTATTTTACGTACGATTCAGTCAAAAGGTGCGGTAAGTTCGTATTTAGACAAATCATCTTTTGCTATTTCTAGTGAAAGTTGGCTGTTTATAATATCGTTTTGAGCCATAGCTATTTGTAAATCACTAGATCATTTCTTTGTATCATCTAATATTTCTTGGTATATTTCAATCATTTTTCCTTGATTTTGTAAATCAATATCTTTTGATTTTATATTGATTTCCTTTGTTTGTAATTCCTGTTGATAGTCGTTTTCGGTATTAACTATATCTGACATATTTGTGATTTGGGATATATCAGAGTCTATACTATCCAATTTTGATTTTGCCTTGCTCCTTGCACTAGATATTGCATTTGTATATCAGTCTATAGTACTTTGTGTTAGAGCTGTTGATGCAATACTATTTTCTATTGCAGAATATGCTGAACTCAATGTATCATAAATCTGATTATATAAATCTTGAGAAATTTTTAGTCATTGTAATAACACTTGTTTGTCGGTTTCAATCGTTGTTTTGTTTGTATCCAAAAATGTACTTAGAGTTTTCAAATTAGAATAAGAGCTAAGAAGATTGGATTCTGTTTCTGTTTTGTATGAAGAATTTCTGGCTGATAGATATATTTCGAAAGCATCATTTTGGTTTTTGTATTTGTCGGTCACTCCAAAAATG
>JAYSML010000068.1:0-6648 GCA_043724745.1 bacterium | reverse complement strand
TGTCATTTATGGGCACTAATTGCTATTTTACATGCTTCTTTTATTTTTATAATATCTCATTTTTGAAATCAATATGCTGATTCTATTTTTTTGAAGAATTCTTTTATTATTTTTGTCTCTCTCATATACGATATTTTTGTATAAAGACATTTTTGTATATAGTTGTTTTTTATTTTTTTACAATACTTTTAATAATATTCTCGGGTCCTCAATTTTTTCATTCTAGATTATTGAAGCAAAATTCAGCTAAGAAAAAGTTAATTCATTGGGCTATCGAAATTTTATCTTTTATAAAAAAACCATCCTAAGTTTAACCCTCAGGATGATATCTATTTTTTTACTAAAACTTTTTTACTAATTATTTGAAAACAACATCTTTTACACTAGTATATTTTTTCAATAATTCTTCTTTTATTTTTTTTTCAGCATTTACCTTTGCCAATTCTATTATATTCTGAGAAGATGCCGCATCTTTCATAGATTGTATTGCTTTTTGGGTAGCCTTCTCTAGAAGAGCACTATCATTTTTTACTATCTTTCCATCTACCAATTTTGGTACATAAGAAACAGTTGTTCTCAAAATTTCACTTTCAGGCATAGCTATACTTACTACAAATCATTTTTCCAAAACTATACCAGTAGCTGTCAATTTAGTAAAATCTATTCATGCAGAAACACTTCCAGAGAATGAATAAATATTTTTCTTATCCACTGTATTTATTATTTCAGGATTAATTACATTTGGTAATATATCAGCTCACAAATCAACATCTTTTTGATAGTCGAGTTTCATACTTTCCATCTGTTTTACATCACTAAGATATGTATAAATCTCAGTTTGTAAAGTTAACATACGTTTTTCTTGTAGCTTGTTAGCGTAAAATATGGCTACCAATACCACGAAGATTGAACAAAGAGCAACTAGAAACCATTTTAAAAATTTCATTGATTTTTTGTTTTAAAAGATAAAATATAAAATAACATATATAAAACCCACGACAAAAAACAATACAAATATTTTTATATTATTATCAAAAACGTTCAAATGAATCAATTGAAGAGGCATAAAAAACTGATTCTATTTATCCTAATTTTCTTTGCTATTATTTCTCCCATATTCAAAATCGATAACTGAGAAAATGTTTATACATCAAAGAATATTTGTTATCAAGATACATGTTTCCATTATGAAATTGTGGATTCACCAGAAACTAGGCAGTTATGACTAATGTACCGTAAAGTTTTGCCAATCCAAAGCTGAATGTTATTTGTATTTACCGATTCACTAGTACACAAGTTTCGAATGAAAAATACACTTATCCCCTTGGATATATTACGATTAGACAAAAATTTCAATATTCAGTATATAAACCACAATACCCTGCCATGTACTCAATTAAATTGTCCTAATTACGGTCCAGATAAATTATCGAAATATGTTTTAGAGATAAACGCTTGACAGGCTCAAGATCGACAACTCTGAAAAAAATTAATTCTCAAATAAATTAGCAATTTCAATATTAGAGATTGAAAAAAAGAAAGAAAACAATAATCTTCTTGAGACTAAATAGTGCGTAAACAGAAAACACAGTTTTCTTCCTCACAGTCTATTATGGGAGCCACAAAGTCCGGCCTTGTGCTTGGCGGAGCTACCCACCTTGTGAATCAAGGAGAAAAAATTATTTGCGTACGGCTATTTGGTCCAATCTTATTATTCAAAAAAAATTCTAACATATGAAAAAAATAAACGAATCCTTTCTCTGTACAAATTGTGGAAAGGAAATCTCACAAGCAGCCAAAACCTGTAGAAACCACTGTCCTCATTGTTTCATATCACTACATGTAGACTGAGAGGTTCCATGAGATAGGCTATCACAGTGTAATTCTTTAATGTACCCCACTACTTACGAGATTAGAAATTGAAATTACAAAATACTTTTTGAGTGTTCTGCCTGTCATAAGTTACACCGAAACAAAAGAGCAGAGGATGATCAAATAGAAAAATTACCAGAATTAATAGAAGAATACAAACAGATTCTACAATAACATCCAATTTTCAATTAAACAAAAACCCTACATTCACGCAGGGTTTTTATATATGTATTCTTTTAGACTTTATAGCTTTATTATTTTCAACTGATTACGGTTGGAATAATGCCTCAGGTAATATTTTCACCTCGTTTACTCCAGGAAATTGTTTAGCGGTTCTTGTAATTATATCTGCCAAGATCATCATACGAGCAGATCATCCAGACGTAAATCCAGGTACTTCAGTAAAGTTTAAAGTCAAAACTCATTCAGGACTTAAATCCATACTAATCAGTCTGAATGCTTTGTTTGGAAAATCACTAACAAATCCATTATCTTTCTCTATTTGAGATAAATTTCATGCCAAAAGTAAATTTATAGTATCTTGGATAATGTTTTTACTATTACTTATCATTCTTTTTACTGGCATTATAGAGTTTAGATTTACCTGTTGCTCTATTGGTAACTTAGCGTCTTCTTTATTATTGAAATAGAATAAACTAACTTCAGCAGTTCCTTTTCTCACAAGGAAATTATCTGTGCTAGGTGTTTTATTTTCCATATTTTGACTTATAGTATTCATTTGTGTTTCTATCTTCAAAAGTTGGTTTTTAATCTCTTGTATGCTACCACTTGATACTCCAGTATTATCTACTATTTGTGTAGATTTTTCTGCAGAAAAAAAATTGGCTACACTGTTTCAGAGATTACTATCAAATAGCCTAACATATGATCGAAATAGAAAAATAATAAGAAGCCAGAAAACAGATGTTCATAGAATTTTTTTCATTTTATTTTTTTTATTTGGGATAAAATTATTTACCCTTACTTGTTCCAGTCATAGTTTCTACTTTTCCTGTAGATACTATTGTATTGGTTCCAGTAGATGCCTCCACTCCAGTAATTCATAATTTTTCTGCGATTTGTTTCAATAATTTTGAATTATCTTCCAATCTAATATCCAATCCAGACATCAAATCAACCTTTGTTTCAAGAGTGATTAATCCACTTAGTACAGGATCTTGTGTATCTCCAGACAAAGCTACTTGTTCTTGATTCATTAACCATCCACTTACTTGACCTGCAAGGCTATTATCAATAAATTTAAGATAGAATCAGAATACAACAACGATAATCAATCGAACAATAGTTGTTCAAATTACCTTTCACATTTTATTTTTGTAATAATATAAAAACACATATAACACCAATCTATATATTCTTTGGTATAAATCAAATAATTTTTTCAAAGTCTTTTGGGAAATCCGATTTAAATACCTGCTTTTTGCCAGAAAAAACATCCTTGAAGGTATAGTTGTAACAATGCAAAAGTTGTCTATTTATACCAATCGTTTTATTTAATATTTTATTTATTACATGATTTCCATAAATTATATCACCAACTACAGGGAATCATTCCGCAGCCAAATGTATTCTAATCTGATGCATTCTTCAGGTTTTGATTTTTACCCTCAACAAAGAAATATCTCACATATCAGGATGTTTTGAAGTCCAAACTAAATCACATTCAGTACTAGCTTCCACTCCATCACTACTGATCTCCATCTGTCATCTATCGTATTTTTCATTAAATGTTTTTTTTAGTCTCTTCTCTATCAATACATGTTGAGGAAATTTTCATCTAACTATTGCTAGATAATTTTTATCTATATCTCTATCTCTTATTATCCCATTTATATATTTCAATGCCTCATAATTTTTGGCTGCAATAAGAATTCCAGAGGTATCTTTATCCAATCTATAGGCAAATGCAGGTTTAAAAGATAAGTCTGATTTATTTTTATCTCAAACATAAGCATCCAAGTAGTCATTCATAGACAGATCTAGATAATGCTTATTTCCACCATGCATTACCACGCCATATGGTTTGTCCCACACAATCCAATTCTCATTTTCATATATTATTAACTGTTTTAGTTTGTCTAGTTTAGCTGCTGATACTTCGGGTTTTTTGTGCTTTCTTTCTGGCTTAAACTCCTTGTCTCATAAAATCTTTTCTTCATTCAAAAATACAATATCTCCGTCTCTCAGTCTATAGTCTTCTTTTATTCTTTTCTTATTGACTTTTATTTCTCATATTCTAATTCGATGGTAGATGTCTCATAAGCGTATTTCTGGATAATTTTTAAACCACTTTCTACAAAACCTATCAAATCTCTGGTCAGAACTGTTCTTGTCTATTTGTATTTCCATACATTTCACCAAAAAATAAAAAATCACTACATCAGTAATGTATCTACCAATATCTTGTCTATTTGCAAGTCCAGTTCTTTTGGGGATCTGGCATATAGAGGCTCGTCTATATATCTATCTTTTAAATCAAGCTTTCGACCAAATATCTTTTGGAGCCCATCATAGATCCACTACTATATCATCTTTTCATACAAACAGATATCCGTTATTGTATAATTTTTCTTGAAATTGCATAGAAAATAAATACTATGCTCAATACAAAGGTTTTTTTGTATTTCAAAAATATGGCGGCTGTAGCTCAGTTGGTTAGAGCGCTTGCCTGTGACGCAGGATGTCGCGAGTTCGAATCTCGTCAGCCGCCCCATTAAAAATTGGTCTGAATTTATTTCAGATTTTTTTATTTAAAAAAAATACTCTATTCTACCTCATTTTTCAAAACATCAACCTTTTTCACACTAAGATACATAACCATACCTACAATCGCTATAAGAAAGATTGGTGTTATCAATACTGTTGAAATGCCTAGACCACCATACTGATGAGGTTGTGTAAGATAATCGCCAATCGACGCACCTAGTGGACGAGTTAGAATATATGCAGCCCAAAATGCAAAAATAGGATTCAGTCTGAATTTTTTTGTCCTAAAAAAATAGAAAATAATAACAATCAAGGCAATAACTCAAACGAATATCAATCATGCCTGGACATATCCTATACCCAATCATTCTGATAATAGATCTCAACCTGCAGTTCATAAAGCGAATGTAAAGAGAATTGCTAGCCAGTAAAATGCCTCCCTTTTAGCAGTAAGAATAGAATGGATTGATAATGTTTTTTCTTTCAGATATCGGATTATGAAAACCAATGCCAAACCGATACTGAATATAATAGTAGTAGTGACTAAGCTAATTCCGAAGCCTTCAACCATTTGATCAGTGATCAATGTTCAGACAATACTTATCATTATCACGGCAAGCCAATAGATAGCAGGGACATATCTTTTTAATCTGAATTGGAAAGCAAGCACGATAGCCAAGAGACCACTCATGATATATGAAGTATTTACCAAACCAAAATGCAGATTAAAAGAAAGGAAGTCGGCCGCAGTCTCACCGATGGTAGTACCTAGAATTTTTATAATCCAAAAATAAATAGTGATTTCTGGCACTCTGTTCAGTGCTCTAGTAAGAAATGTTTTGGCCTTATCCATAAAATATATTATGCATATAAAAAATATATTTCTATATAGTTATATACTGTCAAAATCCCGTCAATTTTCATGAATTTTTAAAAAAAGGATAGATTTCTCTATCCCTCCAAAACAATCTTTTGTTAAATTTTATGTTTCATATTATTATTTACTGACTTTTTGTAGATGTAGTTTTTGTATTTTTTTTCATTTTCTTTTGGCTAGTTAAAATAGTTCACTTTAAAGCATCTACCTTAACTGTTTTTTTATTATCCAATTTAATTTTGTATACCACTACTCAGTTTACCTTTCCAATAGATACTGATAGGATCTTTGCTCCTGGATTTGCATCCAATACTACTTGAGATGCCTGTGCCTGGCTAATTGCATTTGCAGGAAGTGTTACGTTGTTGTTTTTAACGCTCTTTTTCCCTTTCATCTCACTAGATGATTTTACAGATGTTCTTTCTACAGAGTTAGATACATTTGTATAAGCTGCATTGGTTGCACTAAACAGTGTTATACCACTTAGCCCAAGTACCAATAGAGCCAAAAGTTTTGAGTTGTTAGATTTCATTTTAATAATGTGTTAGATTGTAAAAGGTTCTTAATAGAACGATTGGCATACTACACATTGATTGTCAAAATATCGTCAATTTTTATAATTGTTTTTTGTCAAAATATATACAAATTTGGGTGCCTTTTCATTGTTCAGATTCAATTTGGATTCTTCGACCATATATCTCCAATATTTTATAAACAATAGATACTCATAAACCAACTCATTCGTAATTAGATTTAATTGCTTCTTCGTCTCTTATAAATCTATTTCAAAGTTTCGGTATAAATTTTTTACTCATCCCAATCCCAGTGTCTTGTATTGAAAATACTCCATTTTGAAGTGAAATATTAATAGATCATCATTTATTAGTATACTTTATGGCATTATCAATTAAATTAGAAAAAAGCTTTTGAATATGTACTTCTGAAACCATGACCTCGTATATATCATCTAAATCAGCAACAAGATTTATTTCCTTTTCTTTAATATTTTCTTTATATCAATTTATAATAGTCTGAATATAGTCTCATAGTTTTATAATTTTTTTGGCATTAACTTGGCTTTCTCATCTTGTTAGAAATAATAATTCATTTGTTATTTTTTGTAATTTATTTGTTAATAAATTTATTACAGCTATCTTTTCCTTTTGTTGATC
>JAYSML010000067.1:0-5744 GCA_043724745.1 bacterium | reverse complement strand
AATGCATCTTCAGCAAACTTAATATTTGGCAACAACTCCAAAACAAAATCCCTAAGTTTAGCACTATTCAATTTATCAAATCTTTTTACATTAGCATTTTCGCTCAAATATTTGAAAAGTTTAGTTCTCTTATCAGGTACATAACTTACGAAAATCAAAAGTACATCCTGAGAAATATTTGGATTTTTCATAAAATAATCCACGAATCATTCGTTTATTTCTGCATTTACCTTATTTGTCTGATCCGTATCCAATGGCAAACCATAAACAAAAACCAATTTTTTGGAAAAAAATAATCCTCATTCAGAAATTGTTTGTCTAAAAGCGGCCATATCAAAATTTCCAGATCAAAAAGAAAAAACACTATCAGCGGAAAACTTAGACACAAAAGTATCTTTCCATCTTGTGATTTCTTTATTTAGTAGATATTTCTCCTCTCCTGTGAAAAAGTATATATTCTGTATCATTTCGCATATGTATTTAAACAAAAAACATAATACCTATTAGCGTTTTTTTTTCAATCACTTTTATTCATATAAAAACAATTAGTCGGAAAACTCATAAAATAAAATCGATAATTTCACGTATGTGGGAATATCAAGTTTTTCGTTTTGAAACATTTCTAACTTAAACAACTAAGTCGGAGCCCATTTATGGGAACGAAGTTGTTTCGTGGTTTTATCTTGTCGAAGTATATTTACTGAACATTGAAATTGTCTAGCCTTTTGCCTACTTTTAGGCAATGATAAAAGTAGGTCATAGCGAAGCGTTCTCAAGAGAAAAAAGCAAACCTGCAAAGCTTTACCAAAGGTAAAAGAAGTTATTAAATAGGAGTTATTCAAGATAAAAAGTAATCTTAGAGAGTTTATCGTCACTCCAAAAATTTTAGTTTGCAGGATATATAATCTTTCACAATCTTTTATAATTAGATATTGGTCAATACTTTTCATCAGACGTTCTATCTTTCTTCTCCCCATAGTGAATAACAATATTATCGTAATCCTTAGTTCGTTCTTTTACTTTATTTTCAGTTTTGATTTCTTGTGGAATTGGTGAAATCCAAGACTTATCTAGTCTATCAAACTTATATTTTGCAAATCGTCATTTTTCTGGTGGAATAAGTTTATTTCCATTTCTATCTCTCCAATATCCTTCTTTTGCAGGAATAATTGTTTTTATTTGTTCAAAAGACGTTGGTAAACTCATCCGTCTTTGCGTACTAAGTATAATACTTTTTTGTTTTTCCACAGGAAGTTTCGCAATAGTGGCAAGAAGTATTTGCAAAGGAGAAAATGTTGACCGTTCGTTACCATGAATATTGAGATTATCCATCGCAATATGATAAACTATGGGCATCTTAGCTTGTATTAAGTCCAATAACTCTTGGTTATATTTTAGGTTCAATGACTTGTATGTCAAATTGACGGGAAGTTTAGAAAATTCTTTCTTCTCATATTGTTGAAATCATGGCTGGTTAGCTAAAAGAATATTTGCTAAATCCGGTCCATAAAGTTCTTCTGGTTTGAAAAGGGATACAATACCTTGTTCATATTCTCTCATACTTTCAGGGAAATTTGTGAATGACTTCTGTCCTAGATTAAAAAAAGTATCTCACAGCAAGTTAGTAAACAACTCAACCTGAGGGAATCTATTTTTGTTTTCCAATAAACGTAGGTGTCAATGATAAAAGGCATTTTCTACTAATATTATTTTTTCTGCCAGAGATCTATCTTCTAGATATCTAGGAGTAGACTGCATAATACCATCATATCCGCATCGGCTAGTACTAGCTCCTGTAACCACAACCTCACGATCAATATTTTTTTCTATATTTTCCATATGAAATACTATATTAAAGTTAATAACATACAAGTTATATGAATCTACAACAATATGTCAATATATATTGATTATATATTTTAATTTAAAGCAAGTCAGTAATTTTTAATAACTTAGAATAAACTGTTTAATCGCCCATCCATATTTTCATTTAATCATCTTTGTTTTAGGCCGCTAACATAATCGAAATAAGTATTCAATCAACATAACTATTTCCACATATGTATTAAAAAAGAACACAATATCTATTAGCACATTTTTTCAATCAGAAAGTTTTCAAAATTTAAAACTTCTAAACCTAATCAGTCAAAAATAGATATTTAATTTTTTCTAAAGTTTTTCGATAATCAGGTGTAAAAATCTCTTGAGGAAGTTTAATTATATCAAAGTAATTCATCCATTCGCCACTATCGAATTCTCTATGATCCATATCGATTTTTCAATCATATACTATACTAAAGACGCAACACATATGATTCATTCTTGGATGTTTAGCAAAATATTTGCAAATATATTCGTATTTTCAATTTTCAATTCACTCCTCTTCATATCATTCTCTAATTATTGCATTTTCATAAGTTTCTCAGGCAAGAACATGTCCTCCTATAGAAGCATCATAAAGTCACGGTCATTTTTCCCTAGTTAAAGATCTTTTTGTTAAAAAAATTTGTTTTTGTGTATTTATAATCACTCAGTGAACAGTTCTATGAATAAGTATTTTCTCATGTGCTTCAGATTTCATTTTTTGTCATAAAACCTCATCAGACTCGGAGACAATATCTACAAGTTCATCCATAATAAAAAATTAGACAATAAACAAAATAAATATAGTCTATCATCGATAAAAAACAATCTTTAAAATATATTTTTAAATTGAATAATAAATCCAAGTTTGTATTATACTACCACAAACAGATTCCAACTTTATAACTCAATAATTTTATGAAACTTCTCAGAAAAATAGACCTGGTTTTTGCCACAATTTTCATTAATATAATACGCGTTTATCAGCATACTCTTTCTCCAGACAAATGAATTCCATCCCTCCGACTGAAAGGAAGAGTTTGCTCTCACGAACCCCATTGTAGCCAATACAGCATAAATGTTTTAAAAAGATATTGATTCTCTCATGGGATATTTAAAGCCCTAGATAGAGTTTTACACTGTACTCCCAAAATGAACAAAGTCTACGACCCAGATCATTACAAAATAGTATTTTTTTCCTCAGCCCCAATCTGAGTTCCTTTTTTGGAAGCATTAAATTCCGATCCAAGATTTGAACTTATGTGAGTTGTTACTCAATGTGATAAACCTTCAGGTAGAGGTCTAACTATATGCGAAAATATCATCAAAACTTGTGCAAAAAACACATGTGAAAATCAAATTATAGATAATGTTTTACTATTGGATGGTTTTGGTGGAGACTGAAATGGCAATCGATTTCCTCGATTAAAAAATATTTTAGAATCACAAGGAATAACAGTTTACAATCCCTGTCCCTTAAACACAAACCAACCTATACTAAAAGAACAATTAAATTATCTCATAGAAAACTATTCAGACAAAGTAAACGAAAAAACAGCTATAATTTGACACAGTTTATGATGTCTATTGGCAAACCATTTCATTACCACGACATGAAAAAAAATAGCAAAACTAATTTCTATTGCTCCTGCATTTAGAGAAAACGATATTGATGCTCTAATCAAAAAACTACCTGGATTTTCACATGCACAAGATCTCCTAAAAAATTATCAAAACAAAGACTTTGATATCAAAAAATTGAAAACATTACTAGAGCAACATATAGTGTACCTATCTAAGAACGACCCCATCATACCATTTGAAGCAGCACATGCTTATTATAAGAAAACTTTCTCAAATGTAATAATTAAAATAATTGAAGACAAATGACACTTCAACGAAGCTGCATGAATAACACAATTACCTGAAATATTATCAGACTTACTTTTTATTTATACCCCCACCAAATTAAACCCCGAAAAATCAGATGAATGAAGACATTTTTACGAACGACTAAAGAATAAAGAGCCAGATTTTCTAGTTGTCATAGCCTATGGAAAGATTATCCCACAATCAATACTCGACATACCAAGATTTGCACCAATAAATATCCACGGATCACTTTTACCCAAATATCGTTGAGCTTCACCCATACAATCTTGTCTTCTAAATAAAGATACCGAAACCTGAATCACAATAATGAAGATGGATGCAGGTATGGACACTGGGAATATGATAGAAAAGATTAGATTTAAACTACCTCTAAGCCGAACATCAGAAGATATTATAAAAAAAATGCAAGAAACCTGACCAAAATTTCTTTGAGACATATTACGAAAATACGGCAAAAAACTATTGTGAGAAGAGATACAAAATAACGATGAGGCAACTTATTGCGACAAAATAGAAAAAGAATACTGACAAATCGATCCATTCGTAGATACTTTAGACGATATTTATGCCAAATATAGGGCTTTCTATCTACGACCCAAAATCTATTTTGTATTAAATGGAAAAAGAGTAATAATAGAAAAGATCACAATTGACGAAACAAAGTTTGAAGAAAACAAATCAAGACCAATAATTCAGGAAAAGATTTTGAACCCTTGTATTACAGAGATTCTACTAAAACCCGAAGGGAAAAAAGCTATGCCACGAAAAGAGTTTTTAAATTGATACTTAAAATAGCATCATGGACAGTGCTCGTAATAGTTCTCGTGTAATAATAATAGGTTGAGATAAAGTATTATTGATGCGTAGAATAAAAGATTGAATCGAATATTATACCATACCTGGTGGATGAGTTGAATATGGAGAAACTACTGAGCAAACAGCAATTAGAGAAATAAAAGAAGAAACAAATTTAGAGATTACATTAGATTGAATATTTTGCAAAATACATGATGAATACCATAATTGAACCTATTATCTAACAAAAAACTTCGCTGGTACTCCGAAAGTATCATGACCAGAGGGCACTAGAATAAACACAAGCAACCAATACTATTTAGAACGAATCAACAATAAAGAACTTTGAAATATACCACTATTCCCAATCGAGATAAAACAAAAACTTATAGAATATTTCCAAATTTATTAACTTTTAGTTATTAGTTATTAATTAAATTAATGCTTCTAATCTGAGATATTCACATCACATCACGTTATCAGGACAAAATACTACAAGAAATCACAAACTTTGTAGATAAACATCCTGAGGAAAAAAATATAATATTTCTATGAGATTATGTTTATCATTTTTCTTATGATAGGAAAGCAATCCTTGCATTATACAATCTATTCATCCAGTTATTTGAATCTGGAAAAACAGTTTATGTCCTAGCATGAAATCACGATCGACTGTGAAGCTCATTCGTATTTGAAGAAGCCCAAAAAGCATTCAAAATCATAGACAGATTTTTCAATTGAAATTGATGAAAAGTTAAATTTATTACCAATGTCCTACTAGAAAACATAGAAGGAAAGGAAATTTTATTTTTACCTCATTTTCTAGATACCGACAACGATAACGAAACAAAAACGTCATCCAAAAACGAGATTTATTCCGAAAAAATAAATAAAACCATTCTCGAAAATATAGAAAGAAACCCAAACATTACAATCATACACCATCACTATTTCAATAATGTGAGTTTCCCATGACAAAAAGCCAAATTTAACTACAAAGATGTAGCTATAGATAGTAGATTTTTGGATCTAACAAATATCAAATTTATCTCCGGACACCTACATCAATCCTTCACATTCAAAAATTACTTCTGTACATGAAGCCTACGAAATACGTCTCCACTGGAAGAAAATCAGACTAAAATATTATGTAAATATGATACAAGCACTGATCTAATCACTGCAGAAGAAAT
>JAYSML010000066.1:0-5229 GCA_043724745.1 bacterium | reverse complement strand
AGAACCAGTGATAGATACTAAAACTGTTGAAGTTCATTATACAAAACATCATAAGTGATATGTTAATAAATTAAATGAATTGGTTGTTTGAACTGAGTTTGAAAACATGTCTTTGGAAAATATTATAAAAAAATCTGAATGAACTATTTTTAATAATGCGGCACAGACCTGGAACCATACATTTTACCGAAATTGATTAAAACCTTATCAGGAAGAAAACTTATGCGTCGGAATTGTTGCTCTTAAGATTAATGAACAATGGGGAAATTTTGATAAATTTAAAGAAGAGTTTGTATCTTCAGCTATATGAAACTTTGGAAGTGGATGGACTTGGCTTATAAGAAATCCTGATGGATCTTTGTGAATATTAAATACAAGTAATGCACAAACACCGATTGTAAAATGAATTGTTCCTATTCTTGTAGTAGATGTGCGAGAACACGCATACTATCTAAAATATCAAAATCGTAGAGCTGAATACCTACAAAATATTTGGAACTTAGTTGATTGGTCTGTTGTAAATAAAAATTATAGTTTATAATCTGAGTATTGCTAATGCTGGATAATAGGAAAAAACTCGGCTACGAATCAGAGTCTATTGTCATGGATTATTATAAATCTAAGTGATATGATATTATCGATAAAAATTATACTATTCAATGATGAGAAATAGATATAATAGTAGAAGATAAACAAAATTTGATTTTCGTGGAAGTAAAAACAATAAATATAATCGATGATATAGATTGATATATAACAAAGAAAAAAATCTGATTACTTGATAATGCTGTGCAGGTTTATCTAATGAAAAACCCAACAAATAAAGATGTATCTATAGATGCTGTTTTTGTAAGATGAAATCAAATAGTTGAAATTTATCAGAATATTACTAATAATTAGATCAATTTAACCCTTATTATGTAAAAATAAAATGAATAAATCTAAACTGAAATTAATAATTATTTTTGGACTTGGAATGTTTTTTTGAATTTTTTTGTTTCAATTAAAATATCAATTAAGTACTTTACATAAGCCAATCGTAAGTGAGGGATTTTTTGATTTTGATGGAATTATAAAATCTATATGAGATGTAGTCAAAGCTCAAAATCTAGGTTCAGATAGTACAAAATATCGTCGTTTTGATGAGGTATATGATATATTAAAAAACTCGTATTTTGACCAGGATAAATTATTGACATGATCTATGATTACGAGTGCAATAAAAGCTTTTGTAGATGCAATAGATGATCCTTATACTGTTTATATGGATGCACAGCAATCTTCTTGATTTAAACAGGAAATTAAATGAGAATCTGATTTTGAATGAATTTGAGCAGTTGTTCAGAAAAAAGATTATTATGTCTTGATAGAAGAAGTATTGAAAGAGTCTCCTGCTTATAGAGCATGAATTATGCCATTGGATAGAGTTGTAATGATAGAGACTGGTTCTGTTAAAGATTTGACCATAGATCAGGCTATATCGAAGATTAAATGACCTAAATGAAGTGAGGTAAAATTAATTATAGAGAGAGTGAAACAAGATTGAAGTAAGGAAATCTTAGAAAAAAAAGTAATTAGAGATAAATTGGTATTACCGTCTGTTAATAGTAAAATTTTTACGTGATCGAATAAATGAAATATTTGATATTTAAATATATCCATTATATGAGAGGAAACAGAAAAATTACTTAAACAGAATATATTAGAACTAAAAGCCAATGATGTAAAATGAATTATTATGGATCTTAGATGAAATTGAGGATGATTGCTTCCTATATCAGTCGAAATGTTATCTCATTTTGTACCGAAGGATAAATTATTGGTTACAGCAAGATATAAAAAATTTAATGATGAGGTTTTTAATTCTAAGTGATATTGAGACTTTGAAAATATCCCTATTGTTGTACTAGTTGATGGGATGACAGCGTCTGCTTGAGAAATTATTGCCATGGCTTTACAAGAACAAGTTTGAGCTAAATTAGTTGGAACTAAAACTTTTGGTAAAGGTTCTATACAAACGATAGATAATTTTTCAGATTGAGATTCTATTAAGTACACTATAGGTAAATGGTATTCACCGAAGAATGAAAATATAAATAAGATCTGAATAATCCCTGATGTAGAGGTTACTTTTGATACCGATAAATATGCTAAACAAAAAATAGATAACCAATTGGAGAAGGCCAAAGAAACCTTATATAAAATGATGAAATAAATAAAAATTTATTTAGACTATATGAAAATGACAGTAAAAATCACAGTACAGAATGATAAATGAGAAATCTTGTGACAATTTCAATGACAAGAATACAAAAGTTTATCACAAATGGCCATAGAAAATGATGTAGATATACCCACTTCGTGTGGTATATGAGCTTGTTATGTTTGTGCCTGCAAAGTAAAAAAATGAGGTGAATTTATACAGATAGATAAAATACAAATGCCTATGATAGACGTGGCAAAAGACGAAAATGGTAAAGATACTGAGGTATTATCTTGCGTATGATGAGTTAAGTCTGATTACTTAAAAAGCAAAGAGGAGTATGAAATTATTTTACAAAAGCAAATTTAGCACAAACGTATAATATGGTTTATTTCGATGATAATGATATAAAAAAGATTGTACAACAGGATCCAAATTCTTTTAATGAATTTTATCTGAAGACTGTTGATATGTTTTTTCGTTATATAAATACTAATTATTTTTTGTCAAAACAAGATGCAGAAGACGTTATATCAGATTTTTATGTTAAATTTTGGGATGCTATAAAGGTGTTTGATGAAAATAATTCTTTCGCCGCTTATTATCGGACTATATTTAAAAACACACTGAAAGATTATTTTAAAAAGAATGTAGATATCCCATTTACTGTTTTTGATTCAAATCAAGAAGAATGAATTTCTTTCGCTGATAATATAGTTGATGAATCAATGGATCTGTCTGATATAATGGAAGCTGATTTCTCTTTTGAAAGAATACAGGAGTCTATAGCTAAATTGGAGCCTCTGAGTAGGGATATTGTTTATATGAAGTTTATAGAAAACAAATCTAATCAAGAAATATCTGATTTATTAGGTATTTCAAATGATAATATAAGACAGAAACTTTCTAGAGCTTTAAAGTTTTTGAAAGAAATTACCAAAAATATTTAATATACTTTTTGTGTTTTGTCAATCCAAACTAACTAATCCAGACCGCGCATAGCCACATATATAGGGCTTATCGACTGGTATTATGATTTATGGGTACTAATGCGAGAAATAATAATAAAATCTCTTGAAATATGCATTCTGTATGCTATTATATTGCCTGTACAAAGTACTTCTTTTTATATACTATCTGTTTATACAAATGACAAAAACAGCTCTTATTGCTAGTTTAGCAGAACAATTGGGTGTTTCTAAGAAATTATCATCTGAATTGGTGAATTCTTTCATAGACACTGTTATCGCTGGTGTAAAAAAAACTTGAGAAGTTAGAATCCAAGGTTTTGGAACATTCAGAGCTTCAAAAAGAAAAGCTAGAGAATGAGTTAATCCTCAAAATCCAACTCAAAAAATCAAAATCCCTGCAATGAAAGTTGTTACTTTCAAGGCCGGAACTGATTTCAAATCTGCTGTTAAATAATTATTACGGCATAATAAATGTAGAAGACCCTCTTAATGAGGGTTTTTCTTATTGATTTTTTTTTGTGGAAAGATATCTTCTGTCACAGATATGTTTATCTTAATAATAAATTTTAAATGGTACTTTATGTTATAATTTCTTTACTTGTTGGGATTGGTTTTTGATATTTGATATTTTATTTTAGTTATCAGCATAGAAACACTATTGATGAACTTAGATCAAATTTGAATGAGGCGACTAAAGAAATCGAGTATCTTAGTTGAGAATTAGAAGAGTTTGTACAACAAAATGCTATTTTAAAACAAAAGACTACCGAACTTTTGGATAAAAATGATGATCTATCTGGAGTTGTTTCAGAACTTAGTAAGTATTATGTTCATATCAAAAAGGCCGCTGAAAAGACATCAGAACTTAGCAAGTTTTTACAAGCGCCTAGTCCATTAATAGAGGAGAAAATCCAGTATTATGCAAATAAAGAAGAAAGTAATCAGGTTCAAGATTTTTTTTAAGTATAAACCCATAATTGGATGTCTTATGATTCTAAACATGTTAAAATATTATCAGCGAAAGATTGATACAATTTAGCTTTTGAAAAATATGGTGATTATCATTCCTATTTAGATTGATTTGATAAATCCTCTTTTTCTAGATTTTTACCAAGATCGAAAAAGAAAATACGTCTGATAGATCTTTGAGCTTGAGATGGAAGATTGTATAAATTTTTCTGAGATTTGGATATAGCAAAATATGTAGCATGTGATATATCAGAAAAGATATTAAAAAAACATCCTGGTAAAATCGAGAAGGTTGTTTGTGATTTAGAGTCTCCTCTGCCATTCTGAGATAATGTATTTGATTTGGCTGTTTGTTTTTTTGTGATAGAACATTTAGCTGATATTGAATTGTTTTTTGATGAGGTTTATAGGATAATTGAAGACGGTTGAGTATTTGTATTAGGCTATTTTTTTCAAAGGCGCTCTTTTTTGTGGAAAATAGATAATGAAAATTTTAGAATAAAAATATATAATCATAGAGTGGAAGATATATTGAAATTTTGAAAAAAATCTGGCTTTGAGACCGACAGTTTCCCCGTACATGAAAAATGAAATTTAATTTGACATGTTTTTGTATTTGAAAAATAACTTTTCTATTAAATATTTGATATTATTCGTTTTATTATTTTCGGTAGGTTGTTCTTTGATATTTCTCAATCATATTTTTGTAGGGTTTGCTTTATACTTTCTGTATCATAACCAAATCATTTCAGCGATGAAACTATGGCCTTTAATAATTTCTGATCTATGTCTATTTTTTTTATATCTTCTAAATCTATAGATCATTTTAGCTCTAACACTATTTTTTTAGCAGTTTTGGGTCAGATTCATTGTATGGATTGGAAAAATTTAGCATCTAAATTTTTTATAGCATTCTGTAATTCTTCTTTTGGATATTGGGCTATCAAAAAGGCCGTTTTGGTTCATATTCAGTTTACTTTTAATAAATCTTCGAAAAGATTTTTTTGTTCTATTTGTGTAAAGGCGAAATAAATAATAGTTTTTTTATTATCGTCTATGTATGGGTATAAGAAGAATTCTCAAGTA
>JAYSML010000065.1:0-5449 GCA_043724745.1 bacterium | reverse complement strand
ATGATCTCCTGGCGAAAAATATTGCGGCAATCTACTATAAGCATAAGACAAGCTTTTTCACTTGTATATATAATCCAATATTCTATTAGCCACACTTTTCAATGTATGATTATCTGTTCATGTCCTAATTATATTCATACATTCCACCAAAGAAACTCCTCACTTCAATAAATAAGATAATTCCTTAAACAACAATATTTTCTCCTTCAGTCCAAACTTTCAACTATCTATAGAACTCAAAATCTTAGAAAAAGTAGAATCCATAAATCAGACTTCTGCTATAACTTTTTCACTTTTTATTATATCTTCTTCCATAGTATTTCAAAAACATAAAATTTATGACCCTAACCCTGATAATAATAAGCCACCAAGACGATATCAACATTTTGCTTGTCTTGATATTGTACTATATTATAAGAAACTTGATCTATTTTATATAGTATACGATAGTCCTTATCTACCAAAACCTTCCTTTCTACATTAGATATAAAATCTAACAAATAATCTTTATTTTCAAAAGAAATATTTAGTCTAACTGGGACATAGTATAATTTTCATTCAAACTTAACTGGTTCTCATATAGATATTTTATCTATGCTTCCATTACTATTTTTTGTTATATCTCCAGCTTGCATATTTCTGATCAAGTATTCATCTATATTTGCTAATATAAGCTTCTCATTTACGACCATTTTTTTACTTGAAAGATCTCAGATTTGTAAATAAGATCTCACAATAGAAAAGTTTTTTCTAAGTCCTGTACCTATTTGACTACAATCCTTATTCTCATTCAAACAAGCAATGACGTTACCTGAATTCAATTTTATATTGTCTATCAATGACTTATCTTCCTCTAGCAATTTTTTCTTGCTATCAAATTTAGTGACATCAGTTTGTAGTGACGCTAAGGCACTTCTTTTTTCGTTCAACTTATCCAAAGCAGGCGATACAAAATTGGCAAACATAATATAAATTGCTATTATCACCAAAAACAAATACAATTTATATTTCAAAGATGCTACTCTAGATCTATTTATAATGTCCAAATCCTCTTGTGTCTCCTCATTCAAATCAGAAGATATCTCTAAATCCTTTTGATTTTCTATTAATCTATTTATTATATCACTGTTATTTAGTTGCATCGTTTATTATTTTAGCTTCTAAAACAAATTCAAAATAATTTTCATCTACTCTATTGTAACTCTGTATAGTCATATTTTTTATAAAATCCAAACTCTCAAATTTATCTATCAATGACTTCACTCACTTTTGAGGAGAGGAATAATACAAAAGAGACAAATTAGAAACCTTTCATCTCAAACTAATCTTATCCAAACTAACATTGAAATCAGTCAAAATCACTGAATCACTCTCACTAGAGTCTACAGATTTCAGATTATTTAATATATCTATAATCTTGGTAATATGATCAAACCAAGGCATTGCTTTAGATTGATTTTCCAATTTCCTCACAGCATCAAATTTTTCATATCAGATTTCAGTTTTTATCTTTTCAATCTGCATATTTTGTTGACTCAATAATTTAGTATTATTCTCTATTCTATTATTCAATAGATAGATATTTCCCAAAAAATAAAAATACAACAACAAACTAAAAATCAAAACGACAAAAGATATATAGAATATCTGCTTCCATTTCAAATTTTTCATCAGCGAATACAATTACCAATTAAAACTAATACAACAATTATATATATTAACGGCAATTATGACAAATTATTAGCCACTTTTTTAGAGATATCAAACCATTTGTCAAGAAAACCTGTATAGTAAGTTTATATTCATTTGGACTCGACGCTAATTCACCATTCTCATGAAAGAAAATCCAAAACTTCTTTTATTTTATATCTAGGATCTTGTTGGTTTGTATAATACCATTTACTAGGATCAAACAAAATCACCTTTTTCAAATTTTTATAATCCTGGAAAACCTCAGAGTGGGTAGAAATTATCAAATTTGAATTTCAATTCTTGATCGACCACCATTTTTTAGCCTTCTGAAGCTGAGTATCAGTAGAAATTAGCAATGATGTATATTCGCTATTTAATATCTCCGAAGGAAGAACCTGAAACAGAGTAAATAAATCTGGAAAAACTATCAAAGTTTGGCCAACTGGAGAAATATCAAATCCAATATTTTTCAAATCCAGAATTAATTTTTCATCTATTTTTTTAGCTTTTTTCCTCTTTACTTCCTTGCTCAAGGCATAGTCGATATCATGGAATATAAAATATCTCATCACTGATCTATAGGAGGAATACCGATAATACACCATCCAATTTATAAAAGAAACTGATTTCTCACTCAAAAATCCAGGGAAGAGCATCTCAGATCCATCCAAAGATATTACCTTACTCCTATATAATTCAAAAAATGATACCTCCTCACCCAAACATAAAAAACAATTACCCTGAAAGGATATCAAATCCCCTATTTTGTAAGCAAAATCTTTGTCAGAATATCAGACCTTGTCAGAGCCAAAAAAACTAGAAAATCAATAGAAATACAAATCAAGTTTTTTAACATATAAATACAATAATAAGCACTATATCATATATAGATTATTGGAAAATAAATAACAACAAGAAAAAACTATAAATACTTGCATTTATCCGAAAATTATATATAATATATGTAGAAAACAAGAAGTATTCAACTGTATCTCTTTTGGAACTTTTAATAAAAAATACTAAATAAAATGCTTAAATTCGCTGAGAAATTATGAAACAAACTAGCATCTAGTCTGGATCCTAACAAGAAAACTCAAAGTAAGGAAAATTCTTACTTCCAAATAAAACCTTTCAAAGACAACGAAAACTGAGTCAATCATCGAGAAACTTTAAGTAAGAATTTGATAAGTCTCAAATCCAATAAGGTAACTTTCGTAATAAAAGGTAACTCAAGCAGTATCAAACTTTTTGCTATAGTACCCAAAGATTTTGAACATTTTTTCAAAAATATTTTCTACAATAGTTTCCCAACCTCAGACTTATTCTCTTTGCCTTCATGGAGTACAAAACCTACCTCAAATTATATATTTTTCCCAAAACCCGAAAAAATCAAATCAAAAGATAAATTCGTCAGAGACTGAAGTTATATGGATCCATTGAACAATATTGTTTCCATCTACAATAATATCAGCCCAAATTCCGAACTGGAAATATACTTCACCTGTAAATACAAAATAGATAAAAACTTCTGAGCTAAAGTATGAGACTTCGTAAAACGAGCTCGAAATGGTAAGAAAAAAGAATGAGCAGAAGCAGAAAAAAAGGAAGAAGTCCTACCTGAATTATTTCTTAGCATCTGATACCAAATTCTTAGCAAAGATAAATACGAAACAGATAATATCAAAAACTGAATTAAGTCAGCTTTCGCTCCTTTTTCAGATGATGGTAGCATTAAGATCAAAGAAAAAGAAACTTATATGCCCGTCTCACATAGTCAGTTTATAAATTTTTTCCATGTACCAACCAAAACAAATTTTTCAAAAGGAATGGAATATACTCTCTATAGGAAATTAGCATATCCAACCAATATCCCAACCACCAAAAACACTCCTCAAAAAGACTTCACCACTCTAGGACTCACTGATTATAGATGAGAAAAACTAGAATTCTGAATCAAAAAAGAAGATAAATTTAGACATATGTATATCGTAGGTAAAACCTGAACTGGTAAATCTACCTTTATCGGAAACCTAATAAAAAGTGATATGGAAGCCGGTAACGGACTATGTTTGCTAGATCCACATGGAGAACTCGTAGATATCGTTTTGGAACATATCCCAAATAATAGAATCAATGATGTCATCCTTTTCGATGTAGCAGATAGCGAATTTCCAATCTGATTCAACCTTCTCCAAGCAGAGACAGAAGAAGAAAAAAACCTGGTTGCCTCTGGTGTTGTCTCTACATTCTACAGACTATTTGGTAATTCACGATGACCAAGATTGGAATATATCCTTAGAAATATCGTACTATCATTGGTTGACTACCCCAATGCTACTCTAATGCATATCCTTAGAATCCTAACTGATAAAAATTTCAGAGAAGAGGTAATCTCAAATATCAAAGATACAGTGGTTTTGAAATTTCGACAAACAGAATTTAATAAATGGAATGATAAACAAAGAGAAGAGGCAGTCTGACCTATCACAAACAAAGTCTGACAATTCCTTTCATCCAAACTCGTTAGAAATATCTTTGGACAACCAAGGACAAAGCTAAACCTAAGAAAAGCTATGGACGATGGAAAAATCATCCTAGTAAATCTATCCAAAGGTAGAATCTGAGAAGATAATGCAAATATGATCGGATCATTACTTGTAACCAAATTCCAGATCGATGCCATGTCTAGAGCAGACGTACCATTTCACCTGAGAAGAGATTTCTATCTATATATCGATGAGTTCCAAAACTTCGCCACTAGCTCATTTACTACCATCCTATCAGAAGCTAGGAAATACAAACTATCACTTATCGTAGCCAACCAATATACCTCACAACTTCTCCCAGAAATCAGGGATGCCATCTTCGGTAATGTCGGTACAATCATTTCATTTACTCTCGGACATGATGATGCTACAGTACTTGCAGCTCAATTCAAAGAAATGACTGGAGTCAATGATCTAATTTCACTTCCCAAATTCACGGCCTACACTAGGCTTATGATCGATGGAATTTCGTCAGATCCCTTCTCTATGAAAACTCTACCACTTCCTAGCCCAGAATGATCTCTAGAGCTCATAGATAAGATCAGGAAGCAATCAAGACAAAGGTATTCTATGCCAAAATGACAACTCGAAAAACTTATGGAAGCTCGAAATAATAGAACTTTCTCTATGCAGGAAAAAATCGCTGAAAAAGCAAAACTTGAAAGCATCGGAATCTCATCAGAGGAAGCAGATAATTTCCAAGATAACTTCATCAAAGATCATCTATATTACTTCACAGAGTTTAGCATCGAATCAAGCGAACCAAATGCTATCATTTTCGATACACAAAACTTCGGACATAAGGCGGTATTTTATGAGAAACCAAAATTTATAGAAAATCAGGCTATTTTGAGATTTTCTAAATGACAGAAAGTAAAACTAGATGCAAATACAGAGATCACAATGCATGTAGATATCTACCAACATCAGACCATCGAGATAGAAAACAAAATCACTCTAATGATACGAGTCGGAAGCAAAGAAAATGTCTTGAAACAAATCCAAGAAATCTATGCTCATTCTGGTATCCCTGCAGAGAAACAAATCTTCATGAAATTCTGTCCAAATATAAATCAAATCTGAACTGAAACTACTACGCCAACATCAGTCGCTACAGGTTCAATTGCTTCGACCTCTCCCAAAGATACTAAAGATAATAAAGCGCCTGTAACTCAAGCAACAAAAAAACCAGAGCTAGATAGTACAGGACC
>JAYSML010000064.1:0-11901 GCA_043724745.1 bacterium | reverse complement strand
TGATCTTGGGTGTAGGGAGCACGGGATACCAGTATATAAAAATAATTACTTATTTCTATTATATTTTCTGGTTTTTCATTACAAAATGGGCAGAATGTTTTGTTAAACTGTTTGAGTGCTTTTTCGTATTCCATTGAGTCTGTTATATTTAAATGATTATATTTTTATTGGGCTACGTTCTCTATTTCGATAATTTTATCTCGTATATCCATGTTTTGTATATGCTGGCTATGTGTGATGATGTATAATTTGATTTCTTTTTGTTTTACAAAGTCACTTATCATATCCGATACTTTTCAGATTGTATCCATATCTAGATTATTTATGGTTTCATCCAAAAATAATATATTTGTTTTCATATATGAGCATATGGCTAGCATTCGTACAAGTTTTAGGATTACTTTTTGTCAGCCACTTAAACTTTTTATATCTCTGGTTCATTTTTCATCTGTAATTTTGGCTTCAAGTTCTAGTTTGTCTGCCTTTTCTTCATTTAAGTCTAAGTTTATTTGGTAGTCTACGACCTGTGATAGAAATGTATTGATGATATCTGTAAGTATGGGTAGGTTATCTCTCAGAGCAATTAGCAATATTTCTTTCGAGAGAATTTGGTATAGATCATTTAGTAGCAACTCTTCTTCTTTCATTTTCTTTATTTCTATTTGAGTGGATTTATATTCTATTATTAAATTTCTTATATCTTTAACTAGGTTTATACATTCGTTGTTAGTTTTTTCTATGGTCTTAATTTCTTCGATATTTATTATATTAATTCCGTCTTCTAGGCTTTTTATTTGATTTTGTAGACTAGATATATTTCAGACTAGAGATTCCTTTTGTGTTTTTGTGGATTTGAGTTTGCTATTGTTATTTTCCAAATCTAATTTGTATTGTTGTATTTTACTTTGCTCTTCTTCAAGCTTGTTTATTGTTTCCTCAAGTTTGTTTATTTCACTGTATATTGATTGCACTATAGAGTAGTTATCTTCTATTGATTTGTAGTCTATATCTTGTAAAAAAGATTTGATTCAGACTATTGTGTTGTTGATACTGTTTATTTCGTTATTTAAGTTTTCTGTTTCTAATTTGCTTTTCGATAGGTTGTTTTTGGTTAATTCTAGATTTTGTAATTTTTCTTCGAAGTTCTCAGATTCAAATTTTTCTTGTTTTTTTTTATATTCGGATTTCAATCATAGATATTGATTTTCTAGCTCATCAAAAGTTTTTTTATTTATTATCTTTATGAAAGGACAATTTGATTGTATTTTCTCACATGAAAAGATTTCCTGAGACTCTATATTTTTTTTGAAATTGTTTAATCTATCTAATGTTTCTGATATATCTTTTTGCATTCTTTCTTTGTTTTTTTTCGTATTGTCTATCTCGTAATTTATTTTATCAATTTCATTTTGCTGTTTTAGTGATAGGTTCTTGATTTCTAATTCTTTTTTTCATTTATTTTCTGATAATAACTTTCAATAGTTTTTGGTCTCCTGTATCAATAAGTATACTGATTGTAGATTTATGTCAGTATATTTTAGTTTCATCTCTGATTCCAAAAAATCAGACATTAGGAAGCTGGATATCTTATCTGTTTGTATGGAACTTTCTTTTGCTTTTATGTCTTCTTGTAATAATTTTTTCTTGTTTTTGATCTCTTGTAGATTTGATTCGTTTAGTATATTTATTTTTTTTTCTATTTGGATAATTTCATTGTCTATATTTTGCAATATTTTGTCAAAATCTAATGATTCTATTCTTGATTTGTTTAGCTGTTGTATTGTTATTTCTTTTTCATGTGATAATTTTTGATAGGAATTTTTTTTGTTCTCTAGGAGATCTGAAACTTCTTTATTTAAAATATCATTTATTATTTCTGTATCCAATTCGTGTATTTTTATTTTTTCTTTTAGCATAAAAAGCTCGTCAAACTGATCAGTATATCTACTAAAGATATTTTTGAAAAGATCAGATTGTTTTATTTTTTCTATTTGTAAAAAATAATTATCTAATAGGTAAGTAAATTTTTCATCATATTTGGAAGTTTCTCATAGTGCTTTTATTTTGTAGTTTAACTCTCTTTTTTTGTCTGCTAGAATTTCTTTGGCTTCGTCTATTCATAGGAGATTAAAAACGTTTTTTAATACTGTGAGTCTTTCGGCTGGCGCTAATTCAAATATATTGTCTGAATCCTGCATAAGAAAAACAGTATTTAGAAAAACTTCTCTTGGTGGCAGGATTGTATTTAGCATTTGTTGTATATCATTTTCGTTTTTGAAATTAATTTCCTCAAATTCAACGTTAATGTTTTGTAGTATTTCTTGTATGTCTTTATTGTTTATTGTATCTTTTTGGTTTTCATAGAAATCTTTTATATTTAGGTTTCATATTTTGTATAATTTGGAGTTGCAAGATTCTTTTACTTTGCTTCTTTTGAGTTCTCTAGTGATAAAGTATATTTCTCAATTTAGCTCTAGTAGGATTTTTATATATCATTGTATAGAGCTTATATTTAGTATATTTCTGGTTGAATATTTATATAGGGCATATATGGGTCAATCGAAAAATAGGAAACTTTTTCAGCTTCCAATGGATGCTTTTATTAGAAATTTTCCTTTATCAAAAAAAACTGTCTTTATCTTTTCTTTGAATGGTCATATGTTTTTGTATGATATCGCTAGTAAATCCATTTATAGTAATTTTAATAATTTTAGTTGTTTTTTCATACTAAAGTAATCTACTGATTTTTCAAGATAAAATCAAATTTATAATTGTCAACTCCTAGTTTTGGAGTATTTAGATTTTTTTTGACTTTGTTTGTAACCGTGATTATAATTATATAAATATTTGTATCTCTAAAATAGAAATCTATGCAGACCAAATTGGAAAATTTAAAATCAAAAAGTAAGATAAATAAGGTATTGTCGTTTCTAAATGAGGTGAAGGTTTTTTTTATTCTATTTGCTGTGGTGAGTATCTGAATGATTGTTTTTACCAATCTGGATCTTTTTTCTAGTAGGATTCTTGAAAAATTTGGCAATGATGTAAAACAGACCTTACACTTGAAAAAATCTGATGTTTATCAAGATCAAAAAATAATAACAAATGTATTAGAGTCATGAAATTTAGAACAAGATGAACAAGCCTTATCCGCAACTATTGCTGAGTCAACAGAGGAGCTATTGAAATCAAAAAAATCAGATTACGAATTTAATTTCAATACATTAGCTCCAGTAAATAAAATTATAATACCTTCGATAGCTTTGGATGTAAGAATAATAGATAGTAGGTTTAAAGATGTGAAAGATTTTACCAATTGAAACTTTGATTCAGAACTGGAGTCTGGAGTAGTGAAATATCCAACGACGCCAAATCCATGAGAAGATGGCAATAGTTTGATTTTTGGTCATACTAGTACGGAACGATGGAAAAAAAATCCATATTGAACTATATTCAAAGATATTCCACGTTTGACTACATGAAGCCGTATACAAGTGATATGGGAATGAAATATGTATGAATATGAGGTAGTATGAAAAATAGTAGTTTATCCAAAACAAGTAAATCAGGAATATTTGAAATATCAGACAGCAGGTGGAAAATTTCTTACGCTGATGGGGTGCTATCCTTTGTGAACTGATAAAAAGAGGATGATGGTTTTTTCTAAATTAGTCGAGTAATTATAATATAATTAGTAATAGAGATATTGATAATCAAAATACACAAATGGCCAGTATTATCTTCATCCATTTTTTTAATTTTATTCATCAATTATATAGGGTATTTCGTTGTTGAAAAAAAGCAGAAAATGTAATTGTAATTGCAATAATAATGCTAATTATAGCTGATGCTTTATCGTTATTCATTAATAACTTCTAGCAAACAAAACTCTTCTTTTGCTAGGTTTACCAGAAATCATATCTATACCATCTTCGTCTACAGAGTCAAAAGGTATACAACGGATTGTTGCTTTACATTCTTCTTGGATTTTCATAGCTGTTTCGTTTGTCTCATCTCGATGAGCTAGTACAAATCATTTCTCAACTTTTTCTTTGAAGTCTTCGTATGTGTCGGCTTTGAACGTATTTTCTATTGTAAGTTTTTTATGTTTTTCAAAAATTGATTTTTGGATATCGTGTATCATTTCATATATTAGGTTTGGCAGTCAGTCTATATCTATAAATTGTTTTTCTTGGGTATCTCTTCTATATAGCTCCACTTGTCATTTTTCTTTGTCTCTAAGCCCAACTGCTATTCTGATAGGAACTCATTTTAGTTCTCGTTCATTATATTTCCATCATGGAGATCTTTGGTCGTCTTCGTCTATTTTTACTATCAAAGGTATATTGTGTGCTCATAGAAATTCTGAATTTATAGTTAGATTAAAGGTTTTTATTTTTTCTAAAGCTGGATTTAGATATTCTTTGATTTGATCCAACTCTTCTTTAGTTTTGAAAATTGGTACTATCACTACATGTATTGGAGCTAGGGCAGGAGGTAAGACTAATCATTTGTCATCTGAATGGGACATTATAAGTCAACCTATCAATCTAGTAGAAACTCATCGTGAAGTAGCATAAACGTATTCTAATTTATTCTCTTTGTTTGCAAATTTTACATCGAATGCTTTAGCAAAATTTTGTCATAGATTGTGAGATGTACCTGCCTGAAGTGCTTTACCGTCTTGCATCATTGGTTCGAAGCAATAAGTCCTTACTGCTCAAGCAAATTTTTCATGTTCTGGTTTTTGTCATAATGCATGATATATTCCCATGAAATTAGCAACAAAATCTGAATAAACCATTAGCATTTTTTTTGTTTCTTCTTCGGCTTCGATTTCAGTTGAGTGTGCGGTATGTCATTCTTGTCGTAAAAATTCAGTAGTCCTTAGGAAGGCTCTTGTTCTCATTTCTCGTCTAACAACATTTGCCCGTTGATTTATAAGCAAAGGAAGGTCACGATATGAGTGGATTCGGTTTCTGTAACTATCTCGAATAATTGTCTCTGATGTTGGACGTATTATCAATTCTTCATCTAATTTAGAATCAGGATCTACTATTACTCATTTACCGTTAGGATCTTTTTTTAATCTATAATGAGTTACTACTGCACATTCTTTTGCAAATCATTCTACATGAGAAGCTTCTTTGGAAAAAAAAGATTTAGGTATAAGCATAGGGAAATATGCGTTTGTGTGTCAGGTTATTTTGAATTGGGCATCAAGTATGTTTTTTATGTTTTCCCAAATGGCATAACCATAGGGCTTGATTACCATACATCATCTAACTGAAGAGTTTTCAGCAAGTTGTGCTTCTTGGACTATATCATTGTACCATTGTGAATAGTCTTGGTTTCTAGATGTGATGGCCATGTTGAAAAAAATACAAAAAAATAAAAAGTACACCGTGTGTTTGGCGTACTTATAAGAAAAAGAAATCTAATTTCACTATATTTTTTACAGATTATCTAAATAATGATTGTATTCTTTTTCGTATGCTTTCACTCTTTGTTGCCTTTTCGGGAGAGATACTTTCCATTAGATCTAGTGTCGTTGCTTTGTCGGTATCTGTATTTCATGCGAGGTAGTCATTGTATGTGATGTCTTTGTAATTACATTCTTTGTAAGGGAAAGAACCTCATAATTTGCCAGCATAACAATATCTAAATTCTGATTTACATTCTAAATCTATAAATCCGACTGGTGTTTTGTATGCTGTGACAAATTGTCAATTTTTCAAATTATTTCATCGTGGATCTTTACAATCAGAATCATCGGCAACATATTTTAATCAGGTTTCTTTTGAAGAAACTATTTGAGCTCATCATTTAGAGTATTCTCGATTTGTGTTTGTAGTAGTTTGCTCATTTATTTTTCAATTTATAGAAAAGTTTGCTGAATTATTTTTAGCTTCGCTTGGTTGTATGTAGCTATTTGTTGGTTTTTGTGTTTGAGATTTTACTGGAGCTTCTTGATATTCGTATTTGGTATTTTCATCACATTTTACTTGTGAAAAAGTTCATTCTAGAATTCAATCATTACAATATCTTTTTTCTGCATTACATACATTATTTACATCGGTTCTTTGTGTATATGCTATTATAAATTCTCAGTTTTTGACTGCTGTATTTCGTGGCGTAGTACAATCTGATTTTACTTTGTCTAATAATAGCTGTTGTTGTCTTTGTTGTTCTCTTAATTTCCTTATTAGATATTGTGAAATTTCTTTAGGTAGGATTATTGTATTATTATCAATAGTTTCGCTGGTATTATTAGTGTATCAAGTATTATCTCATATTGCTGTAGCATTTTGTGGAGTAGGATCTCTTCCTGTGCTTCATGAGGTTGTGGTAGTTCATGAATTGACAGCTTTTATAAGTTTTCATGAACCGTTATTACTTCATGTATTGTCGGGATTTATGACTCATGTGTATAGATTTTGAGTTAAGCCTGATTGATTATTTACGGTTAGATTAGAGTCGTGTCATGTTTCTCCTTCAAAAAGAAAGTCTCGTCAGGTACTGGCTGATCAGTGTCTAAAGTCATAATTAATATCTGGATGTATATCTTGTGTAGATATGTTTTTTATTAGAAAACTTATCGTTGTGATGATTATAAAAAACAATACTGAAGCACTGATAAATAGTTTTGCTTTTTTTAGTTTATTTGGTCTTTTGAAGACGTTTTTTATGAACAAAATGTATTTGTTTCATTTCTTGATATGACGTTTTATTATTTTCTTTTTTGTGAAAACTCAAGTTATTAGCTTGGATATTCTTTTGAAAACTTTTTTATAATTTGATTTTCTTTTGTATCTCATGAGTGTGGTGATTACTTTTTAAATCACCAAATTATAATCGGAATGTTTTTTAAAGCAAATTTCCTTTGAGAAAGTTACAAACACTTTAAAAAAAGTATAAACAAATTTTTGCCTATTTTTTTGTTCAAATAACTCAGCTTCATATACATTCTTCTCATAAATAAGCTACTACAGTTTGTCATGGTGCAATGGCTCGTTGTGGATTGTTAAATTTTATTGTCATTTTTTCTCAATTTAGTCATTGTAGTATTGCATTTTCTGGTTCTTGTCTGTATCTGATTTTTGTTTGTACGTTGAGTGGTAATGTATATTTATCTGCTATTCGTTGTCGATTATTTGTCTCTAAATACGACGAAGATAGATTCTCTGCGTCTTTTTCTCAAATGGTGACTGTATTCTCTTTTACGTTTGTGTTTATAACATATGATTTAAAATTTAAGTTTAATCAGTGTCTCTGTCATATAGTAAAGAAATAGGCTCCTTCGTGTTTTCAAACAATGTTTCATTTTTCGTCTATTATGTTTCATTCTTTTTTTGGCAACCTTTGTTCTAAGAATTTTTTGATAGGGATCTGTCATATAAAACATAATCATTGACTGTCTTTACGTTCAGCATTTGGTAGTCAGATTTCTTTTGCTATTTTTCTAACTTCGGGCTTATCTATGTTTCATATAGGGAAAATGGATTTGGATAACTGGAATTGGCTTAATCAACTTAGGAAGTAGCTTTGGTCTTTGTTGTGGTCTATTCATCTCATTAGTCTATAAAGTCATCAGTTCGTTAAGTCATCGGGTCATTGGGATTTAATTATTTGTGCGTAATGTCATGTGGCTATGCCATCAAATCATAATTCCAAGGCTTTATCCAAAAAAACATCGAATTTAATTAAACTATTGCATAAAATATCTGGGTTTGGTGTTATTCAATTGTTGTATCATTCGTAGATGTATTTTATAATTTTTTCTTCATATTCTTTTATTAAATCAAAACTGATTATTTTGATTCATAAAAATTCTGCAACTTTAATTGCCTCTTGGGCATCTTGATAAGTAGTGCAGTTTGCACTTTCTGATATGTAATTTTTCATAAATCAGGCTGTCACTTCAAATCATTGTCTCATAAGTAAGTATGCGGCTACGGCCGAGTCTACTCATCCAGATAATCAGACTAATATTTTTTTCATAATGGGTATATGTGCTAAAGCTTATGGTTTTTTTCTTTCTATCATAATACAGGAATTGCTTGTATAGGGAATGTTATTGTTTTTACATAAATCTATGGATTTTTTGCTTTCAGATCATGGCTGAAGTCGAATGTTTTTTATATCTTTATGTGGTTTTATTATTTCTTCTAATGTTTTTTCTGTAACTGATGGTTGGGTAACGAAGATAATATTATCAATTTTTCATTTAAAGGATAATATATTATCATAAACTTTTTGATTTAAAATTATTTTTTCATTAGGATTTATAGGAATGGCATTGTATCAATTTGATATTAGGTCATAAAATACTTTGTATCAGTATTTGTTTGTATTATTTGAGGCTCAGATAACTATATAATTCTGATTTTTGTCTATCATTTTTCGTTTCTTATTTAAAATATTTTTTGTCTATAATATGGAATATAGTTTAATTATCAATTTTTTATTTTTTACTATAAAATAAAAATTGGCATGAATAAAATATATAAAAAAAACCATAGCATATAGCTATGGTCTTCTCTAATTTTTTGGTAAAAATTATCTTTTTTTAGCAGGAGCTTTTTTAGCAACAGCCTTTTTAGCAGGAGCTTTTTTAGCAACAACTTTTTTAGCAGGAGCTTTTTTAGCAGGAGCTTTTTTAGCAGGAGCTTTTTTAGCAGGAGCTTTTTTAACAACAACTTTTTTAGCAGGAGCTTTTTTAGCAACTTTTTTAACTACCATCTATCCATTAATAAGTAATAAAAACGGATCATTAATTTAGCTCTTTATTTCCAGAATAAATTTATTTCCGAAATAAGGCTTTGAAACTATTATATTATAGACCCAAATTTTTTATAGAAAAAATAATTTTAAAGTCAAATAAATATTACATTGGTTTTTACTTTATGATAACTGCCTTATCTAATAATTGTGTTTTTTATTTATGCAATTATTTATTTATTTATTTATAATAATATTTTTTCGTTTGGTATATAATGTAGCATATTAACCGTGGTAATTCAATATATATTTTATAAAAATAAAAAATAATTTATAATCTATAATTTTTTTCGAAAAAGTAAAATGATTTTGATGTTCGATCTTTTGCGTTTTAATCTGGTGTTTTGATTGTCTAATCTTTTTAAGAAATATTTATTTTTTGGTGAAATATTTTATATATTTTTATTTACTTTTTTGATATAAATTTATATGGTAGTTTATAACTAGTGTTATTGCTTGTATAAAAAATTAACATATGTCCAAAAATCTAAATTCTATTTTTCTAACTCAAAATTTTGGATTGTGAAATTTTACTATTGCTAGGTTATTCCGTACTTCTAATACATATCACGTTCAGAATAATTTATGTCTAACTGTATCTCATTCGTTTACTTTTGCATAACCTTCTTCTTGTTGTCCTCATCACAAATCAAATTTTTTGACTAGTTCTATAGGTATTTCGTCTATAAATCTACTTGGTGGGTTCATTTTTGTCTGTCATCGTGTGAGTCTAGAATTTGCATATGATAAGAATAGAGAGTCTTTTGCTCTGGTGATGGCTACATACATTAATCTTCTTTCTTCTTCGAGAAGTCTTAGCTCCATTATACTATTTGATAATGGGAAAATATTATCTTCTAATCATACTACAAATACAATTGGAAATTCAAGTCATTTACTAGAGTGGACTGTCATAAATTTAATTGCATCTATATCTCATTCTGCATTTTCGGATATATCTGATAGTAGTGTGACTTCTTCCATAAATTGTCTAAGCGCATCTTCTCAAGTTTGAATATATTTTTGGGCCATATTCATAAGTTGTCATATGTTATCATATTTTTCTTCTGCTATACTTTCTGATCATTCTTCCTTTACTAGATAACTTTTATAATCTATTTTTTTTACTAATGAGTCTATAATTTCAGCTGGACTACTTTCTTTTCGTTCAGATTTTATTTTACTGATTGTATCGAAAAAATTACTTATTCATTTTTTCGCTTGGGGAGTTACAATGATACTTCAGTCTATGATAGAATCTTGCAAGATCTCTTGTAATGTACTGTTTCTTTGTATTGCCTGATTTTCTAGGTTTTCGATTGTTGTTTTTCAGACTTTCCTATTTGGTATATTTAATATTCTTTTGAGAGATATATTGTCTTGTGGATTTAATAAAAATTTGAGATAAGCCACGATATCTTTGATTTCTTTTCTTTCAAAAAATTTGAATGCTCATCGGATTTTGTATGGTACTCATTCTTGGATACATATTTGTTCAAAAGGGGATGATTGTGCATTAGTTCTGTAAAGTATCGCTACGCTTCATCGGGTTTTTATTTTATTGGCATCTTTCATTTTCTTTATGAAATCTATGATGTTCGCCGCTTCATCTGTTTCACTATTGTGTCAAAAAATTGTAATTTTATCATCTCATGTTCTATGTGCTACAATCTCTTTTTTATACTGATTTAAATTATTTTTTATTATTTCATTTCATGCTTTTACTATATGGGGTTTGCTACGATAGTTGGTTTGTAATTTGAACATTTGTATATCTGGTCGATATTTTTTTACATTTAAAAAATTTTCCATAAGAGCTCATCTTCGTCAGTATATACTCTGGAAATCGTCTCAGATCATCGTTACGTTGCCGTCTTCTCAAGATAACATTTTAATTAATTCAAACTGAATTCGATTGGTATCTTGTGCTTCGTCTACCATAATATATAGGAACTTGTTTTTTCGTTTGTTTAAAACTTCTGCATTTTTTTTGAATAGTAGATAGGGCAATAAAAGTAAATCATCAAAATCTAATGTATTTGAGTCTTGTAGTTGCTTCTGATATCATTCGTAAACTTTGTACATACTTTGATCGTAATCAGAGCTAATATTTTTGATACAGGCGTGTGGATCTAATCAATTGTTTTTTTGATTTGATATAAATCATTTAACTTCGTTTGGTTTGAAAACCTCTGTAAGATTTAGCTTTTTCAAAACATCCTTTATTACTCAAGAAGCTTCGTTTACATCTAATATAGAAAAATTTTTATTGTATTTCAATTCGAGTTTATCTATGTCTTCTTTGAGAATTTTCAAGAATATACTATGAAATGTTCCTACTCGATTAAATTGACTTTGTTTTACAGGATTGATTTTGGATGATTGGTTTTCTCAACTATTTATTTGTTCAAGAAAGTCCTCAAGTTCATCTTTGGGTCAAAGAGAATTTTTATTTTCTATTGGATCTTGGTCTTTTTGGTCTTGTATTTCTTGGGCTATATGTACCAATCTTTCTTTCATCTCATTGGATGCTTTATTCGTGAATGTAACAGCTAAAATTTTGTTTGCTGGAATGTTTTTTCATCGAATTAAATATGCAATTTTGTAAGTAAGAGTTCTGGTTTTTCAACTACCTGCTCAGGCTATGATTAAGCTGCATGTATCTATATGTAAGGCTGCAGAGGATTGTTCTTCGTTGAGTTGGGTTTTGATGTAAGATTTGATATCCATGTCAGATTTATTTATTTAAAATTTTATTTCTTATTTCGAAATTATGTTACGGAAAAGTTTTTTTGTTTCAATATATATTATGAATTGTATGCTAATGATGTCAAATTTAATTAGTACTTATTTATTTCAAAAATAGATTTTTTTTTGGATTTTGGATATAATATTACAATATATTTAATCTGTTAGGATTACCTTAAAAACTTATTTAGCTTAAAATATTAAAATGAATCTAGAAGAAGTCAAAAAAACTGAGTCAGTAGAAAGCGAAGTATCAGATAAAGAGTCTAAAAAATTAGATGATATATTATCTGGTGACTTGGTAAAATGAGCAAAAAAAGAAAATATAAAAGTTCCAGAATATAATGAATATAATGATGAAAAATATGAAAA
>JAYSML010000063.1:0-12166 GCA_043724745.1 bacterium | reverse complement strand
TACTCATTGATACATCAAAGGAGTACCCAAATACGAAAGAGAAGAAAGGGCTTATTTAGCATTGAAAAAGGTCTGAGTAGAAAATAAAGTTTACAATCTTCCCACACAACTTTCATGATGACAACAACAAAGAGTCGCCATTGCTAGAGCCATAGTCACCAACCCATCTCTAATCTTATGAGATGAACCAACATGAGCACTGGATAGTAAAACCTGAATGGAAATAATGGATCTAATAACGTCTTTTAATGATGAATGAAAAACAGTTCTTATTATTACCCACACTCATGAGGTAGCTAAATATGCAAAAAGAAACATACATATAACCGATGGAATGATCCAAAACTAAAATTTTATCTATATAGAAATAATGTTCATAAAAGAATATATCCAGAATATGTTTGTCTCAATGAAAGAAAACAAATTGAGAACATGACTAAGTATGTTATGAATCATAATATGAGTTTTTTCAGTAATTGTAATGCTGGCCATATGAGAATGAACACAAAAAGATATAGTAGATAAATTTAATAGTATGTGAGCCAATCTAGTGACCATCTCCCAATGATGAGGGAATAGAACTGATGTACGCGCCACATCGACTCAAAGCACTGATATATTGGATGATAGCCTGGTTGAATATCTAAAGACATTAGATGGAATAGAAAAAATATCTCCTTACGTAAGCACAAGACAACAAGTTGTTTATGGAACATATAATACAAATGCTTCCATCGTATGAATAACTCCTGTATATAAAGACCTGAAAACTCTCGAACTAGAAATTGGTAATTTTATCACGCAAGAAGACAATGATAAAATGACCATGAATGCTGTGATATGACATGAATTATATATCAATATGTTTGGAACCTGATCAGATCCTATATGAAAAGATATCGATCTAGAAAACACAGTTTTGACGGTAATATGAGTCCTGAAGGACAATTCAAATTACAATACCAATATTTTCGTACCTCTTAACACTGCCCAACTAAAGATAATATGAACCCATTATTACAATACAATCGATCTATGAATTAAGGCCTGATTTGATATTACTGAATTTAAAAATTATGTAAATTCAGAATTGCTAAAATATTTTAAAATTACAGATTCTGAAAACGCACCATTTTCAGTTAGAACTCTTAGTGAAATATTGGCTTCAGTATCACAAATTACAGATATTATGAAAATGCTTTTAGCATGAATCGCAGCTATATCTCTAGTAGTATGATGAATATGAGTAATGAATATAATGCTAGTTTCAGTCACAGAGAGAACTCGTGAAATCTGAATTCGCAAAGCTATTTGAGCACGCAGAAAAGATATATTACAACAGTTTCTCACAGAAGCCGTTATACTTAGTTTCTTGGCAGGTATGATATGAATATGATTAAGCTTTGTTGCTACCAGTATAATAAATAATTTTATGACCACAATCATTACATTAAAATCTGTTTTGGTTTGATCTCTTTCAGCTATCTCTATATGAATAGTATTCTGAATACTTCCAGCTTCCAAAGCCGCTAAACTAAGACCAATAGATGCATTGAGATACGAATAGTTAACGTAAGTCTTTGATATCTCTATCCATTTGTTTTTTGATATCTTTTTCCTTTAAAATTTGTTTTTTTTCTACCTTTCTCATAAGTTTACCTACTCAGATTTTCAATTTAATCAATCATCTCAAATTTAAATATATTTCCAAAGGAATAATTGTATTCCCAGCCTTATCTGTCAAAGCAGAAATTTTTGCTAATTCTTTTTTATTAACCAATAATTTTCTTCTTCATTTTGCTTGGTATCCAGTCACCAATATTGGAGAGGTCTTCTTATACAAAGGAATATCCATACCTACTATCCAAAGCTCCTTATTATCTATTTTTACAATTGCATCCTTTATATTTACCTGTGACATTTTAATAGCCTTCACTTCATGTCATTTCAAAATTATTCAGACTTCATAGTCTTTTTCAAAACTATAATCACTATAAGCTCTTTTATTTTTTGAAATTATTTTCATTTTTTCTAACAAACAATAAACTACTCTGGTATCCTTATTATATCGAGTATTCATAAACCAGTTTTTATATCCAAATTCAATATTTTATCTGCACCAGAAAGATTAGTCGATTCATAATAATTCTTGGATTTCTTAACAATATCTCCATACATTACACCAGCCAGACGTTTATTATAAAGTCTAATTCAGACATTTTCCGGCACCTGTATTGTTATATTAGAGAAAGCACTCTGAATTTGTAATACATTTCCACTCACAATCCTATCAGATACAATCACATCCAAATCTGATCCAAATAAATGAATTTTTGCGTCCTTTCGTGATATATTACTCATATCTATTTCATGTTTTCCAATGAAATTTTTTATATAAAGTAAGATATTCTGATTTCTATCTAATGTTAAATCCAAATTTGTTTGGTAGTCTTGCAAAATATTCCAATTTTTATCTTCCTTGATACCAAAGTAAGATAATCAAGAAGATAAATGACTATCTATAATCAAATTTCTATCAGATTTATACTTACCTTCTACGAGTTTATTTATCCTATCTCATTTTAAATTAATATTTCATACAAAATTTTCTATTGAAAAATTAACTAGTTCAGACCTATGAATGTTATTCTTTATATTTTGTGAGAATGTATTTTTACTATACTGGTTTAAAGAGGTATATATTCATATAGAAAAAAATCAACCAAAGACTGCGAAAAACAAGAGTAATCCAAAAACCTTTCCTATAAAGTATTTATAATTTCGTAAAATCACAGTACTAAAAATAATAATGACTGGATAAATCGTGCTAAGAGCTAAGTCTCAAACATAAAATTTAAAAATATTTAGACTTTCTCCTAACATCAAAAATCATACGGCCACAAGTACTCATATAGTCAAAACTCTAAAAAATCAAAAAGTTTTTTGTTTTGTTTTGTTCAATTCTTGCATCTTCTAGAGTAAATTAAATTTGTTTTTTTATAAAGTAATTTCTTCAGGCTTAATTCTTTTTTGTTCCATTGTATCTCTTTCTCTTATAGTAATTGTTCCATCGCTCAAAGTCTGATGATCTACAGTGATGCAGTAAGGAGTTCATATCTCATCTTGTCTACGATACGATTTTCCTATATTTCCACTATCATCATATTCACACATATATTGTTTACTAAGTTTTTTATATAGATTGTAGGCAAATTCCACCATCTTTTCATCTTTTTTCACCAAAGGAATTATAGCAAATTTTACTGGAGCCACATTTTTATGAAATCTAGCCACAACTCTAGTTTGTTCATTTCCATTTCCATCAGTATATTTTTCCTCGTCATATGCATCTATCATAGCAGTCAAAATCGCTCTAGTCAATCCTCGACTTGGCTCTATACAATGAGGCACATATCTTTTTCCAGTATACGGATCATTGTATTGTAAATCCTTACCAGAGAATTGCATATGTTGCTTTAGATCATAATCAGTCCTATATGCTATTCATTGAAGTTCTCACCATCCTCGTGGGAATAAATATTCTACATCACAAGTTCACTTACTATAGAAGCTCAATTCATCTTTATCATGATCTCTAAATCTCATCTTCTCTTCTTTAATTCAGATTTCTTCTTTCCATCGTTTCTTGCTTGCCTCTTTCCATGATTCAAACGCCTTCAATCAGATTTCTTCATTATTTTCTACAAAATATTCTATCTCCATCTGATAAAACTCCCTTACTCTAAACATAAAGTTACCTGGAGTAATCTCATTTCTAAAAGATTTACCAATCTGGGCTATACCAAACGGAATCCTAGATCTTGTCGTATCAAGAATATTTTTGAAATTTACAAATATTCATTGTGCAGTTTCAGGTCTAAGGTATATATCTACTCATTCTCACTCTACTATTCATTGTTGAGTTTTGAACATTAAGTTGAATTTTTTTGGTTCAGTCCAATCGCAAGAACCACATTTTGGACATTTAACTTTTGCTTCTGTCAAAAATTTTGTTTGTTCTTCAAAAGACCAAGCCTCAGGTGTAGTGGATGGACAATTAGGTAATTCTCAAATTTTCTTCAAATTTCCTTTCCATACTATTAGTACATCTTCAATTAATTTGTCTGCTCTTTCTCTAGATTTGCATTTTTTACAGTCTACCAAAGGATCAGAAAATCATCAAACATGACCTGATGCTTCTCGTACTTTTGGATTCATTAATATCTGAGAATCAAGTCATATTACATCATCTCTTTCTCTTACGAAATAGTTCCATCGAATCTCTTCTATATTTCTTTTTACTTCTACTCCATAAGGTCCTAGATCTCGAGCATTAGCCAATCATCCATATATATCAGATCCAGGATATGCAAATCATCTTCTTTTTGCCCATGCTACGACAGTATCTAATGAAACTTCCATTTAATTTTCAGTAAAGTTCTAAAATAATGCAATTTTTATACCAAAATCTTATTTTTTTTCAAGTCGTAATACTAGCCTAAGAACTAATAAATCTTAGAATAGAGACACATGGAATAAAAAAAGTCAAAAAAAGTTTGCTTAATTCTATCGTCCTGACTATAATCTAACTACACAAGAAGGAGGTCTTACACATTTCATTACTGAGACTGGAATATCAATCTGATAGATTTATGTTGATATATCTGAGTGAGTATTAGCTGCCGCTAAAACAAAAAAAAAACTTTTGTATTTGTTAAATCTTGGTTTTACCATTATTTAGTTTATACATCTCTTATTTATTATTTTTAAACTTATTTATTCTATTCACCCTAGAATTTATATCTATACGGCATTTAAGGCTATTGTTTACTTGGTTTATGTTCTTCTATTTCTTCCTTAGCTTTGATCAAAATCTAGTATGTGCCATTTAGTGTACATTGCTTTAGTATTGTATTGGACAGTTAAGTCTTCTATGTTTATCATTGTAGACGTTGTCCGTGTGTCTGTTCTCCTCCTTGTCTTCTTTCTATATCTTAGGTCAAACAATCTGATTTATCATATAGAAAGAAGGCCTTGGTTCTTCATTTCTAGAAGTGGAAAGATCATATGTATTATTACTATGACACCAAATTATTAACCTTCTTTCTTTCCTTTAAAACTTATATTATTATAGTCCACTTGATATTAATCCACAAGTTGGGCTTTTTTTTATTTTTAAATTTTATTGATAAAAAAATATAAATGATTAAAAACCTGAATAAGTGTTTAATATCTAAATAACTAACCATGAATCCAAACGAAGATTGTCTATTTTGTAAGATAGTAAACGGAGAAATTCCATCTTTCAAACTACGAGAAAACGATCATTTCCTAGCTATACTGGATATTTTTCCCAATTGCAAATGACAAACATTAGTTATCGCCAAACATCATTACGATTCAGATTTATTTGAAATTGAAGATACAAATTTCTATCTAGAATATATGAAAGCCATCAAAGAAGTAGTCTCTTTACTGAAAGAATGATTAAAAGTAAAAAAAGTCTGAATGATCTTGGAATGAATGTGAGTAAATCACCTACATATCAAACTTTATCCAATGTTTTGATTAGAAGACGATGATCGAAAAGATATGGTATGAAAAGAGAGAGTATATTTCGAAAAATATAATTGATATATCACTTCCAAAATGTGAAATCTAGCCGACAATGATGAACTAATAAAGCTTCAAGAAGAAATTAAGTCTGCCAATTAATTCCATAAATCACATATGCAAACAATCAATATTTGAAAATACGAAATAAATATAAGTGAGAAAAAGGATAAACTAATTCCAAATAATTTTCTAAAATGCGAACAAACACACTCCTCTACTATCTACCTGCGAGAAAGCTGAGAATTTATAAATCAGAAAAGCGATTGAATCATTACAAATATTACAAATAAAAGCATAGCAGTTCGTGTCGCTGATTGTAATGCTATAATTTTGATGTGAAAAAATTATTTCGGTATAGTTCATGCATGACGAAAATGACTGAAAAGTTGAATTATCCAAAATGCCATAGATATTCTCAAAGGAAAATGAGAAAAAAATATTGAAATATATATATGACCAAGCATTAGAAAGTGCTGTTATGAAGTATGAAATGAATTTAAAGATTTTTTCGACAATAAGTATTTGATTTCAAAAGACGAAAAATTATATCTAGACATGATATCTGTCATACAAGATATATCAAACAAAAACTGAATAAAACAAATTAATATTCATCCAGATTGTACATTTTGTTCCAATAAATATTTCAGTTATAGAAAAGGAGACAAAAATTCTAGGATGATAATCAGTATAGAAAAGATTTTTTAATATCTAAAATAACCGATGCTTCGTACAAACACTTGCTGAGAACTAACAGTTCAGAATAAAGGACAAAGAATTAGCCTTTGTGGACGAGTAAACAAAACAAGGAATTTATGATGAATGATTTTTATCGATCTTAGAGATAGATACTGATTAACTCAAATAGTTTTCGATCCAAAAGACGAAGTAAATTTTGCCAAAGCATCTGAACTAAAATCAGAATACGTAATCAGAGTTACTTGAACTGTAAATCCAAGACCAGACTCTCAGATAAACAAAGATATGCCAACTGGAGAAATAGAAATCCTGCCTCAAGAGATAGAAATTTTTTCTACATGTAAAGAATTACCTTTCCCAGTAAACCAAGAGACCCCTGTATGAGAAGATATCCGTCTAGAATATCGTTATCTAGACCTTAGAAGAGAAAGATTGAAACAAAATACAATAATCAGACATAAATTATATATGGAAACAATGAATTTCTTCGATAAAAAATGATTTCTAAATATAGAGACGCCGACACTTATCAAAAATACACCTGAATGATCTAGAGAATTCGTCGTACCTGCCAGATTCGATGCTTGAAAATTTTTCGTTCTACCTCAATCTCCACAACAACTTAAACAAATTTCTATGGTTTCCTGATTTGATAAGTACATGCAAATGGCTAGATGTTATCGTGATGAAGATCCTAGATGAGATCGTCAACCTGAGTTTACTCAAGTCGATATAGAAATGTCTTTCGTAGAACAGCAAGATATATTGGACCTATTCCAAGAATATTTTATAAATATATCAGATAAGCTTTTCCCAAATAAAAAAATATTAGAAAGACCATTCCCAGTCATGACTCGATTTGATGCTATGAACAATTTCGGAAGTGATAAACCAGAACTAAGAACAACAACATTAAATATACACGAGCTTACTGAGCGATGAAAAAAAACAGAATTTTCTATTTTCCAAAATGCTACAGTTGTAAAAGCAATTCTAGTAAATAAAGAATATGGAAGATCTGAAATCGAAAGAGATATCGAAGCTTATTTGAAACAATATTGATCCAAATGACTATCTTACATCATCTTCTCAGCAGAATGACCAAAATGATGAGTAGTTAAATTTCTAAGCGAAGAAAATCTAGAAGAAATAAAAAATATAACTTGAGCGAAAACATGAGACACATTATTTTTCCAAGCTGACGAACGAGAAAAAGCAGTTACATTACTATGAATGCTTAGGACAAAACTTCTTGTAGATTTGAAAATCCTTGCATGAAAAGAACAAGAATTAGCATTCTGATTTATAGTGGATTTCCCTTTGTATGAATTATGAAGTGATGGTAGCCTATGAGCAGTTCATCATCCATTCACCAAACCAAAGAATGAAGACATACCTTTCATCATCGAACTATGAAAAAAGATAGCAAATGGATGAGCAATGACTCCAGATGAGAAAGAAAAACTTCTTACAATAAAAGCAGATTGTTACGATGTAATATTAAACTGAAATGAGGCATGAGGATGAAGCATCAGGATCCATAATAAAGACCTACAATCAGCAATATTTTCTATCCTATGACTTAGCCAAAGTCAAATAGAAGACAGATTCTGACATCTTTTGAAATCATTCGAATACGGAGTACCTCCACATGGTGGATGTGCATTAGGATTTGATAGGACAGTAATGATTTATCAAAACGAACCAAATCTAAGAGAAGTAATTACCTTCCCTAAAAATCAAAAATACCGTGACCTAATGCTAAGCTCTCCAAGCGAAGTAGATGCAGATTTATTGGCAGAATTAAGTTTGAAAGTTATTGAGAAAGAAAGTAAGTAATCCAGATTTTTAAAATAAAAAATCATATGTTGGAAAAATTCAAAAACCATATATCTCTAGAAAAGTTTTTACAAGATTGTAACGGCTATAAATGAGGTAAATCAGGTTACGATATTTCTTATACTGAATTCTTAAAATATTTTGATAATATAAAGAAAATATCAAAGCATAATTTAATTATAAGTATTAACTTTACTTATGGACGAATGCCAACCATATTTGATTTTCGTTCAAATGATTTTGATCAAGCATTAGTAATATTAAATAATGCCAAACAATGATTAATTCCTACAATTGAAGAACTCAAAATTTTAAAGGGATTACTTAATAATTCACTAGTCGGAACAAGCAAACTTCTTCACTTCATTAATCCTGACAAATTTGCAATTTGGGACAGTAGAGTTTGTCGTTATCTAACTTGAGAAAAGGTTTATAATCATAGAATATGAAACTGCAAAACATATCTATCGTACTTAGACTTTTGTAACTATTTAACTCAAAAAAAAGAATACGAATATATTCATAAATATATTTGCCAAAAAAAAGGCTATCCAATGACAAAACTTAGGACAGTCGAATTAATAATGTTTCTAAATGGTGGAAGTAATTAAATCTTATTCTCTATCTCTTCTATTTGCATTCTAACAATTTCTTCATCTTGAGGATTCGTCACACCAAGCCAAGTATCTGGAGTTGGAAATATTTTCATTTTCAATTTTCATTCTTTAATTAAGTTTGAAAGTTCTGTCGGTAAATAACATTCAGATTTCCTATCTCAGATATGAGTATTTTTGAAGTTTTCCAAAATATTATTCAACTCAACCAACGATTCATGATTTAATCCAAAAAGATTCATACTGCAAAGTTCTTTTCAGCTTAGATTTTTTTCTGAAAAATTACTCTTCTGTATACCTAGAGTCTCTGTAATGTCCGAAACATACCAGTTCTCATCGATATCAAAAATTCATCTATTAACGGTTCATTCTTTGGATAGCACATTCTCCAATATATATCAAATACTCACCGCATCCTCAGATTTCTTAATATTATCCACGATTAGTTTAAATGAATTTGCTCCATACAAATCATCTCAGTTACAAACCACGAAAGGACAATCTATAAATTCAACTGCACTACACAGTGCATCCATTGTTCCCCAAGGTTTATCTCTAAGTTCTGGGTCGAAAGTTTGCTCAGCATAATACACAGGGATTCAAATATAATTATCACCAAACATTTCCATAAATGGTTCCTTAGTCATCTTTCAAACTATGAAAATAATTTTTGTAAAACCAGCCGCTAATGATTGTTTCATTGAATATTGCATAAGCGTAGTATTATTTGGCCCAACCTTAGCAAATTGTTTAATTTTTCAACCAAAACGAGAAGACATCCCTGCTACCATATAAACCAATGCAATTTCTTTATTCTCCATAAAATATAATAAAAAAAATAAATCTGAATATAGATACTTAATCGAATCTTTTTTTCAATTTAAAAAAAAACTACCGAGTAAATAACTCGATAGCCGTCCACTCTAGAGACGGCCACCCCTTATATGTAAGGTTTATAAATTGAATAAACAAATGCTATCCATTTTATATACCTAACAAAAAAACAATCCGTCTCTAAAGATGATTTTAAATCCTCAGCCTTGGTAGGCATAGATTTAATATAAGCTTTTGAATACAAAAGACTTATTAAACTGTTAATCAAAACTTCACTCATTTTTATTTTCTATTTTTATTTACGTCAGTATCATAACAGAACAAATAGATAATACAAACATAATAATCTAAAATCATATATCTTTTCGTTAGCACATGTAAATTATATTAGATAATAATATATTGCCAAAATCAAAAATAAATAAAAATATATAAATAAAAAATCTGGATATTCCAATCCAGACCCAGTATGTTTAATACGGTACTAATTATTTTGTAAAGTCTACAACTGGAGCTTTTTCAGCTCAAGTATCTGCTTCAAAAGAGCTTATCCTATCAAATCAAAGAAACAAAGCTATTATATTGCTTGGAAATTTACGGATATACACATTATACACTTTAGCAACTTCATTAAATTTCATCCTTTCTACAGTTATTCTATTCTCTGTGCCTTCCAATTGTGTTTGTAAATCCAAAAAGTTTTGATTTGATTTAAGATCAGGATAATTTTCTGTTACCATCAATAGTCTAGAAAGAGCGGAAGATAATTCTGTTTGTGATTTTTGAAACTCTGAAAATTGTTTTGCATCATTTAGATTGATATTAACTTTAGTTGCAGAAGCTCTAGCATTTGTCACTCACAACAAAACTTCTTTCTCTTGTGCGGCAAATCATTTAACGGTATTTACAAGGTTTGGTATAAGATCCAATCTTCTTTGATAAACATTTTCTACCTGTGACCATGCTGTCTTTGTTGATTCCTGTAAATCAACCATTTTGTTATACTTAGAACTAGACCACAAGGCGATTATAACAATAATAGCAATAATAGTCATTAAAAACTTTTTCATCTTCCAATTATATATATATATAAACTTAAACTACCACTTACCAGAAGCTCAACCACCACCGAAAGAGCCTCCTCCAAATCAACCAAATCATCAACTAATTCATCCTGATTTTCATCTTCAAAAACCAGATCATGTTCAATTAATAGACTTTCAATAAATATTTAACAATACTCATAAAATCAAAAAGACATAAGATATAATAAAAGACAAAAATATTCAAACAAGGCTAGCTGCAAAAAGAGCAAACAAGACTCAAATCACAAATCAAAAAGCGCCTAATTTTATCCATCATGTTCTATTGATGATTTTTTTATCTCATTCTTTTTTGACTATAAAATTACTCAACACAAAAGACAAAAATATTGCAATTATTAAGCTTCCCTCATTAAAGTAGTTTCAGATTGATTTATTTTCTTTTTCGTACATTCACAAAACGGTTTCATCTTTTTGTATATAAGAAGATATATCTTGAACTGCCTCTTTTATTCCAATATAATATTTACCATTTTTAAAATTTGAGGTCAATCTGTTCTCTCAGATTCTTTTTGCTATAATATCAGGTATCGTTCATTCTAATCAGTATCACACCTGTATAGACCACTGTCTATCATCCATAGCAACCAATATAATAATTCAATTATCTATAGTTTTTCCAACTCACCACTTATTTCAAATCTCATTAGCAACTAAGTTTATATCATCTCAATCAACCGTTTTAACCAACAAAACTGATATTTCAGCAGAAGTTTTTTTCTCTATATCAGAAATTGTATTTTCCAAATCAAGTTTTTCTTGTTTGTTCAATAGTCCTATTTTATCAGTTACATATCACTCATAATTTGGAATTTCCATAGAAAATGATGATCCAAACATAGAAACAATAGCCAAAAAAAACATAATAATTTTTAATAGCATACTACAAAAAATAGTTTTTAAAATTAATAAGTTCAATCTGATCTCTTTGCTCATTTAGGTTCCACAAATCTCATGATTTCCTTCTCAAACATCAGTTCTACCTCTCATACTGCTCCATTTCTATTTTTTCTTATACATATATCTGTCACTCACTTCTTATCAGTATCTGGATCATAATAGTCTTCTCTATGTATCATAAGTACGGCATCTGCATCTTGTTCAATTGCTCCAGACTCTCTCAAATCCGAAAGTTGAGGTTTCTTATCTACACGCTTCTCTACTTCACGAGAAAGCTGAGACAATGCAATAATAGGAACCTCCAATTCTCTTGCTAATTCCTTTAGATTTCTAGATATTTCACTGATCTCCTGTACTCTATTACCCAGGTATCATCAAGTAGAACTTCCACTCATAAGTTGCAAATAATCTATAATCACAAGATCTAGATTTCATTTTTCTATTTTTAATCTTCTAAGTTTTGACTTTAGTTGCGCCACAGTATTAGATCATTTATCGTCTATATAAACATTTGTCTCCCCAAAAATTTCCATAGCTTCTCACATATTAGAAAAATCCTCA
>JAYSML010000062.1:0-6542 GCA_043724745.1 bacterium | reverse complement strand
TAATTACTTAAAGACAGATATGACGATATACGTTAAGTGATATGACTTTTGTTTGTCAAAAAAATTGGACTGAACTCTAAAAAATTACAAATGTGATATGGATAAGGATAGTATACCAGATATTTGCGATGATGACATTGATGGAGATGGAGTAAAGAATCTATTATGACTGATAAATTATGAGAATAGTAATTGCAGTATACCTCGACTAAATCCGGATGATAAAAATTATACAAAGCAGATTAATGTCGATGTTTTGAAACAACATTTTCAGTGAATATGTTCATTGGACAATGCGCCATTTGTAATAAATTCAAATCAAGAAGACCTAAATATAGATGGAATATGAGATGTAATATGAGACAAAATAAGCTGAAATGCAGAAAGATTTTCTATGTTTGTGTGAGATTCGGATGGAGATGGCATACCTGACTACAAAGATAAATGCGTAAACATACAAGAAACTTACAATGGAATAAATGATGAAGATGGATGTCCTGAGGTTGGTAGTGATCTATCGTGCAGTAAATCAAGCTTTTGTGGTAATTGAGTGATTGATACCAATGAGACTTGTGATAATTGCCCCATAGATATAGGATTCTGTAATACTTTATCCGATAATATATGAAATAACTGAGATAATACTGTGTGTTGAAATGGTAAAATTGAATCTGGTGAGACTTGTGATAATTGCCCTAGCGATGTTTGAATTTGTGAAGAGACCTGAAAATACTGTTGAGATAAAATTATATCCGATAATGAATTCTGTCGAAATTGTGCTAATGATGTTTGATCTTGTACTTCTAATTGTGGAAATGGTAAAATTGAATTATGAGAAAATTGTAACAACTGTCCTCAGGATGTGAAAAAATGTGGGACTTGTGGTAATGGTATAAAAGATCCTGATGAATCTTGTATCTCTTGCCCTAGTGATTATGGCATCTGTAAAGATATTCCTAAATGCTGAAATTGAATTATTGATCCAGGAGAAACATGTAATACCTGTCCAGCTGATGTTAGAAAATGTTATGAATGATGAGATGTGACCTGAACTGATAATAAATGCTGAAATTGAAAAGTTGATCCAGGAGAAACATGTAATAGTTGTCCTAGCGATATATGAATATGTGAAGAATGATGAGATAATAAAGACAATACAAAATGCTGAAACTGAGTCGCCGATCCATGAGAATCCTGTATTTCTTGCCCTAGTGATATATGAATATGCGGAGAAGAGCTTCAAATATCTAATGAAAACTGCATGCAATGTCCTTGTCCATACTCTGCCAATGATGGAGATATAAAAAATGGTTATAAAGTTAGAGCTGTACTATGGAGCCAAAAAATGATAATTCCATATATTAGTTCTGCACCATGGACTGTCGACTTTTAATAAGTAGGATATAAATGAAGAAAGACATTAGAAGAACTGTTGTAGATGCTATAATAATAAATCCTGATGAGGGGTGAATTTTACTCACAAGAAAAAATAATAAGTGGATATTACCTTGAGGCAAAATAGATAATAATGAAACTGATATAGAAGCACTTTCTAGAGAAATTCATGAAGAACTAGATTGAAAACAATTAAATTTAGATAATATAACTCCTTATAAAGAATTTTATTGAACCACTCCATTTTCAAATAAAGAGGTAATAGTAAAAACATACTTTGCTGATCTTCTGGCTTTAGTAATTTCTGACGAAGATGGAATCAAAACATCTGCGGAGATAGAGGAAGCTAGATATGTAGGTGATTTCTCATCTATCGATTTATCTGAAATTACAAAAGATATTATAGAAACACTGTTAAAAGACTGATACTTATAAAAAGGTCAAAGTAGTGATTTTAAATAGTATGGAATGAAAAAAGTAGTGCCCGAGGACACTACCTTATTTTTATTTTAGATTTTGTTAGCAGACTTAATTATTTTCCAAGGATTTTATTTATTTCCTTTTCGAATTTTTCTATAGGATATGCTCATGCTATAAGAGTAAATGTTCCTTTTTCGTTATCTATAATTACATTTCCTGGAGTTCAAGTAACACCAAATAGCTGTCATCATTCTTGTGTACTTTGAGTAATTTTTGATATAAATTTATCTGAAGATATACATTCATTGAATTTTGACTCATTAATTCATAATTCTTTAGCCAATGCTGTCGCTCAAACTACTGTTTTGTCTTCTATATCAAATCACTTTGCTATGTATGAATGGAATACTTTATCTCATCATATACTTCATGCACATTCAGCTGCTTGAGCTAATTTTTGTGCAGGTTCTCCATGTACTATGAAGTGCATAAATGCAGTATTCACATCATTTGAGTATTTACTTAAGAGAGTTTCAATGACTTTACTATCACTTTGTTTTTTACAGTATGGACAAAGTAATTCTGAAAATTCAAGTATTGTAATTCTAGCATTTTTCTTTCATTCAATATAAGCACCTGCTTTTATAGCATCTAACTTTGATTTATCGATAGTACTAGATTGAGTATTTGTAGGAGCTGCAGCGTCTGGTTTTGCTGCTTCTTGTCACTTTTGTCATTCAAAACTAGATAATGCTTGTTGGATAGCTGTTTGTTGTTGTGTTTTGTATCAATCACTTTTGTATAATTGTTGTACCAAAGACATATTTTCACCTCATCCAACTTTTAATTTTTCTAATCGATATGAATCTTTTTTGATAAATCCAATATAGAACAATAACAATAAATTTAGTACAAGTAGTATAACTACTATTTTTTGTACATCTCACATAAAATTTTTAGTTTTTTCCATTTTGTATATATTAATATATTAAAAATATTATTCCTAGATAATGAAGGGTGTTTTATTATTTAGTTTGAGTATCTAATGCTCCTGGAACAACCAAACCTCCTTGTCAAGTAGTGGCCTGTGCTCATCATTTGAACATTTGTAAGGCCTGTTGTATTTGTTGTTTCTGATATGCCTTGAATCATTCTGTTTTGTATATACTTTTTGCTAATTTGTAATTTTCTCGTCCACCAACTTTTATTGATTCATTGTTTCTAATCATAGAAAAAGATAGGACCAAAAACACTGTATTAACAAGTAAAAGTACCATCATTATAATATGAGATACCTTGGAACAACTACAATTAGATCCAAAATTAGAAGTACAACATGAGTCAGAGATTTTTTTTGTCTCAACAACTACAGGAGAGTGACTTTTTGCTGCAGATAACTTCTTTGTTTGCATAACAAATTTTTATTAAAATTTAAAATACTAATATGAGGATATGAATAACTATTTGGTATAGTAAAACAAGTTTTTCGGCATCAGTAAATTAAGTTCTATTTGACAGGGTGAGTATTTGTTATTGGTTTTTATTTGACTTATTATTTTTAGGTATAATAGATAATTGATATAGGTATCAAGTTAGTATACCAAAAACAGAGAAAAAGAGATAATTTATCATGCTGTCCTCGAATACATGAAGGAATAATCAGATAAGTAATAATCATATCAAACCGAATAATCAAGAAAGTCGGATATTGTAAATGTATTTTTCTTCCTTCTTTATATCAGACTTTATAATTTTTTGAAAAATATTTCAAATATTTTTGGCCAAGACAATTCGCAAAATCAATCATATAGCTCATATATCTAATAACAATTGAATGTAATAATTTTCTGGAAGAATAGATCAATTATGAAAGACAGCTGGTCATGAAGTTCATAAACCATATCAAAGTGGTTTTTGGAAAACATAAACCAAGCTATTTAATTTGGCATGGATATGAGCCAATGTGGAACCTGATTTCATAATACTGACACCAAGAATCGCTGCTATAAAAATTAGAATTAGACCTATAAATATTTTTTTATGTTTTTTGATTCGTGAAAAATTTAGTAAAATAAGTACCAATACTGAACCTATTAAGGCAGACCTAGATATGGTTAAAATAATGCTTAAAATTCGAAGCATGACCAAGATGAAATTTCAGAATTTCTTAAATTTATTTTTGTATCAGTTTAGGATTGATATAAATATACCAAAAAATGAGACTAGGAAATATCAGTAATTGTTTGGTCATGCAAATATTCATTGAAGTCTAGGTGCTCAGCCAGGTCAAGTACGATAATAAAGTGGTGGTTTTTGGCCAAATACATAATCCCCAATTGGTCAGTATCATATACTTTGGAAAAGATCCGGAAATATAAATTTAAGTAATTGTCGGATAATAGAAACTATAATGGAAACACATAGAAATGATTTTAAGAAGGAGGTGAATTTATTCATATTATTACCTTCTTTTTTTAGTGAGAAATTATAACCAATCCAGGTAGCGGATAAAAATATGAATATATACAAAAAACCATATTTAAGTCAGATAAACATATTGTAGGATGATTTTCATTGGATGTAAGAAACTAATATGCCAAAGAGGACAAGAACTATAAATAAAATTATAGGTTTAGCTCGTAACTTGAGATATGTACTTATGTTTTTGAAATAGGCGATGAAGGAAATAAATATCAAAGCTAATCGTAAAATATCCTTTGATAAAGAAAAAATCTCATAATACTGCCCTTTCATTAGTCAGTATACAAATATAGTCACAAATAAGTGATATATCACAATAAATACTAAAAAAAATCTGAGAAAAATCTGCATGATTTTTGACTATTTTTGTAAATGCTTAGCTTATAGTAGTTTAAGCAAAAAAAACAATGGAAAAATCTTTATAAATAGTTAGATTATATTTTGTTTTATGAATAAAAATCGTATGAACTGATATTTAAAATGTTATTATGGTTACAAAAACTGGTGAGATGAGCTACTTGCCCTATGATTTATTCAACGAATATTTTATAACTATGATATCGAAAAACTGTATATAGAAGCCTGAGATGAAATATGGATGATGAAATGGCTCAAGATAAATAACAAGCTCTTAGATGAAAATATAATTGAGAGGATAGAAATTGTGTGAAAAAATTGATATAAGAAATTATGATCCAGCTTAAAATTCTTTTTGGGATGATGAGAATTATTTACTGATCAAAGAAGATTTCCATACGATTGACGAAATTATCTTTTGAAATTATGAAAAAGAATATGGTGATGAAATGTAGTCATGGCTTGATGAATAGGTAAGGCTAGAAAGATTAGAACAAAAATCTTGTATAATCTAACATTGAGACAAGCGGAGAAAATAATATGTAGAGAAAAAACATCATTTGAATTAGCTAAAAAATACAATAAGAATACTGAACTGTACCATGACTTTGCACTAGATGTAATAAATAAATGTAAAGAATGAATCGAGATAAAAGAATCGGCTTATATTCTGATTAACGTAAACTCTCATATAATGAATAATAAAAAGAGTGCTGAAAAAATATTAAATTTTATAAAAGAGAATAAAGGAAAACAATTTTGCTTTTTCCCTTGTGCCTTCTACGATGATTTGAAATATTATGATTATTTCTGTACTCAAATACCAAATCTGAAATTATATGATCGAACTAAGCACTCAATACAAGATACATTGAATTTTTTGGCAGGATGTGAAAATGCTATATGAACTAGACTGCACTTTCTACTTGTTTTGAAATATTTTGGTAAAAAATTTATACCTATAGTTTATCAAGAAAAGATTGAAAAAATGATTTTACAAAATTAAAATATAGATGCTGATATCAGTCGTCATACCTAGCAGATGAAGTATTGAAGTGTTTGAGAATATTTTAAATTCTTTGGAAAAACAAACACTCAAAGACTTTGAGGTAATTTTAGTTTTGGATAAAATATTCGATAGTAAATCAGGTTTGGAAACTTGGGAAACAGAAGTAAAGTCAAAATTTAAAGATCTGAATCTAACTATTCTGTGTAATATGAATTATAATGGAGAATGGAAACAAAATAATGCTAGTTTTCTGAGAAATGTGGGAATAAAAAAAGCCAAGTGAGAATTTATTAATATTTTCGATGATGATATTGTATTTGAAAACGACTATTTGGAAAAAAGTTTGAAATATATAAATGAATTGGGGCAAGCAAATGGGGAGGATGTTTTGGTTGCTCCTACAATGATGTATAGGAAGTCTAATATAATCCAGAGTCAGTGATTTTCTTATTTTAGTTTCTGGTTATGTAGACCTGTAGCGTATAGTTTATGAAATAAAGAATATGCAAAAATTTGAATGTTTTCATGAAATTCACTTTTTGGAAAGGCTGAAATTTTCAAAAAAATATTATTTGATGAATTTTTTGATTTTGTTAATGAGGACCTGGATTTCACTTATAGAATTTCAAAAAAGTATGATATTTTTTTGCTGAGAAACTTGAGCGTAAATCATATGGAAAGAGAAAAAACTATGTTGGATGTTTTATGGATATGAAATGAGTACCAAGCTTACAATAGAGCTAAACACAGAATAATATTTGTAAGAAAGAATGGAACTTGGCGAGAAAAAGTCATCGCCTACTCTGTTTGATTATTGGGAAATAATTTGTGGTTAATGTATAGAATATTTAAATATGGAAAAAGCCCAGAGAAATTTGGA
>JAYSML010000061.1:0-11445 GCA_043724745.1 bacterium | reverse complement strand
TGGATATCTAGGTAGTTAGACCAAAGTCATTTAGGGAAAAACACATGATCAGTATGGTCTTCAAGATTTTTCCTCAAGACGAGGGTGTCTGCATCTACTGTTTGTTCGAAACTAGTTCCAGATCAGATACCTGAAACTACTAGATCTCAGGAATAATCCATATGTTCTGCTCCTGGTACAATATCTCATGTATTATTGTTTGTTTGTGATGGTGAATTGGTACATCAAGCCAAGATAAGTAAGGAGAATAATGAAATGATTCAGATTAATTTTTTCATTTGTATTTGAAAATAGTAAAAGACTGACTGCAGTGAGAATATACATTCATATTATTTTTACAATACGATTCATAAGAAAAGACTAATCGTCTAGGAGAGATAGATTGTAGCCTGAAACTCTAAATCTGTTTCTATCTCAGTTTTCTGTTTCTGGGATTTGTGAAAGTATAGTCATACTAGCATTGGCAGGTCTTCGTAATTCATTGAGTTTGTAGAAGGTTTGGAAACTACCACCAAAAATAGATAGCAATGCTCATATCATAGTCAGGTGATGTGAATATACTTGGATATTTTTATATTTCTCTTTTTCAAAATTTCTAAGCAAAAATTCTTTGGCTCTAGCATTCGTAGTTACTTGGGATTCTCATCATGCAGGAGATGTATAATAATATATTTCTTCTCTTTGTTTATCGCTAAGCATATCCTGGAATCTTCTTTCTCAGTCTCGATAATCTCTAATGAAACTTGGAGCAACATTGGAGCCGTGATCTCTTTCTCTGATTCATTCATCTACTTTGATAGAGATATCTTTGCCTTGGAAGGAACCTATTATAAGATCTTCAAGTTTATCTTCATTGATAAGTTTTTCGAAATCTATATCGAGTCAGTCTATATTTTTTAGAGCATAATGAGCTGTAAGTCTGGTCCTGAGATATGGAGATACATAAATCAAATCAGGGAATAATTCTGGATTTTCTTTGATTAATTTAGCATAAAGCTTGGAATACATCTCTCCATCCTGATGTCATTTATCGGATAATCAGGTTGCATAATCTATACCAACTTTGATGAAAAAATCTTGTAAGAGTATATGAGCCAAATCTTTCTTTCTATCCATATTTGGTGTAGTCATGAATTCTTGATAATCTGGATCAGATTTAATGATTTCTTTGTATTCATTGTATTTGCTTTCTAGATGTCTGATGAAGGTAATATGTCTGGTTTCTGGAATTATTTGATTGATGATTTGTATCGGAAGCTTCTGGAATTTATCTATATCCAAAATATTTAGCAATGGCTCTTTGAGAGCTCATATATAAATTTTCATATTTTCTCAAGGAGTGAATCATTCCTTTGGTAAATTTGGAACTAGACGCATATAGATCATATCAAAATATAAAAATCAGACCATTTGACTATTTATATGTTTGTGATATGATAATTATTTGATTTTTATTTTCAATCGGAAAAACTTTGTTTGGATAAGAAGTTATTTATTTGATTTATGGTCTCTAATAATAAAGATTTTTTCACTCGACTTTTTTGTTTATCATCCAGTACTTCACCTAATCCGCTTAAAATAGAACTTTCTGTAAAGTTATTTGGTAAATCATCTATGAACTTGTGTAAAAAATCATTTGTCGATAAAGATGTTCTTTCTTGGATTATTAATTCTTGGATTGGAAAATTATGTTTGAAAAAGAAGTTTATATCATACAGATCTCTGTTGTAAAATCTCTCAGACAAAGCAACTAATTTATTTGCGAATATACAATCTGGAGTCATGCAATTGATGGGAATATTTTCTATGATTTGTGAATCGTAAGTATTGTTTTGCCAGATTCTCTTGTTTAATTCTACTTTTATATTCATACTTGTATCATCATAACGAAACATCCATCTGTGTATTGTCTTACCTAGCGTTTCATTTTTTACATCTCCGATCCTATATAAAATTTCTCTTATTCTTTCTATAATTGCTTGTTCTTGGTTTAGGTCTAAAATATCCAAATCGATATCTGTAGAAAATCTATCAAGATTATAATTTAAATAAACCAAAGTCCCTCCTTTGAATGCTAGAAATTGCCCTATTTCATCTGTGAAAATAGCAGTCAGAATATTTTTCATATGTTTTTCGTGAATTTCATTATTTAACATTTAGTAGCTTCTCGATATATAAAGATGTCTGCTTGGGATATATTGGCAAAATTTGCTTCAATCTGACTTTGTTTATATTTTCTGGTGCGTCTATCACCCCACGAGGATTGAGATAAATATAATCACACAGTGCTCTTTCTGGTGTAGCTATACGATAATTTCCACTTTCTCTGATACCTATAGGATTCTCGAGAATATCTGATTTGATTTTGTAGTAGATCAATTCCTTACCATCTACTTTGTATTTGCGCGAATCGTCTGAGATACAACTGATAGTATTGCCATAAAACTGAAAAAAAACTCCTTCTTTGAAAAGAACAGTTTCACATGAAACGTAAGCTTTAGATTTGATTTTACATGCAAGTTCAAAAGGTTCATAATTTGGTAATGTCCGAAATCCTTTGTAAGGATTAGCCAGAGACCTATTTGCTTTTGCTCTTTGTAAAAAACTTTTTGTTCCGGCTTCTGTGGGTATTTCGAGGATTTGTTTAACTTCTTGAAAGCTAAAAACAGTTTTTTTTGTTTTTAGTAATGTTGTAAGATTTTCCATATGGTAGTGTGTAAGTATCTGAAAACGAATACTTTATAACGATAATACGGAATATTTCAAGAGAATCTACTCCCCTATTTCTCCAGAGAAAGAAAGAATTATTTCTCTAGGTCTAGCACAATCCATTTCGATAAAGAGAATTTTTTGTCGTCTACCTAGCATCATTTCTCATCATTGGACTGGGACAGTCTCACTAGAACTTCACAAGACCATAGCTCTGAGATGGGCAAAGCCATTTAGGTTTTCTTCTTTCGCAGATACCATAGTAGATGGATCTCTATTGTCCAAATCATCGTGATGATAAAATGTATCGAGTGGGATATTTTTATCTGCTCGGATTTTGAGATCTTTCCAGAAACCTTCTTCAGCTTCATTGATCCTAAGGATAGCGGTAGTATGGCGAGTGAAGATATTTACCAGTCCATCTAGGGCATGAATTTCATTTAAGAAGTCTTGGACTTGCTGAGTAAGATTTGTGACTTGGAAGGCTTGTGTGGTATGGAGAGAAATATTTTTGGTGAGGAACATAATTATTAGTTGGAAGGTTAAAGTGGATGACCTTTAAAAGCAGAATCTGTTTCTGTGATTTTTTCTATTTCTGTAATTCTTTCTTTCTCCTGCATATATCGTTTAATTACTTTTTTTGCTTTATTTCATCGTATGCTGGCTTTTATATTTTCTTTTATCAATCGTAATATAAATCGTATAACTAAAACTAAAATTATAACAACAATTCGACTAGTTAAAAAATTAGAAATAATTTCTTGTACGGACTCTTGAGATTGAATAACTGGGTTTATAATTGTACTTTGAACAAATGGCATTTTTATTTTTTAAAGAATAAAAAACTATTTTTTTATATTTTACTTATCTTTTTTCAGATAAACTTTAATAACCATGATATTATTTTTATACAAAAGAAAATAGCTATACTTTCTAGTATTATGAAAAAGAAATAATAGATTGAAAATATAATCATCTGTAAATTAGTAACAAAGGCTGGTCATATTTCATTGAAAACTTTTGCTAAACTACCAGATATATTAAATAGATTTCATAGTTCATTTAGAGATCAAGTGTATATGATTATATAGAATATAATTCAATTTAAAATTAGTCATCGCAAAATGTAATGAATCAATCTATCGAGTCGATAATTGTTATTTCTAGTAAGCGATTTTCTAAGAAAATATTTATTTCATCGTAAAATTTCCACAAAGATATAACCTATACAAACGATTGTAAGTCATAGACAAAATGCGGATACAGCTGAAATTTGCATTATTTAATTTTTATAAAATAAAAATCTATCCACCTAAAACAACCCTCCTTTCTTCCTCACTCAAACTGTACAAATCAAATACCATCTCATCAAATTCTTTATCAGTTTTTTGATCTTTAAATTCAATTTTTTTCGAATTTAATCTTTTTATATTGTTTTTCAATGAAAATAATTCTTAGAATATCTCGATATGATATGTTAAACTTTTGATTATTCTAAATCAGATTTTAGTATTTTTCTTTAGTTGACTTCTGCCGGTAAATATATATACAATAATTACCAAAAACAAAAAAAATAAAAAAACTATTATGAAAAAATTTTCTTTATTGTTCAAGCTTCTGCGGTTCCCGAAAACCTGAAGTCGAGAGTGGACGAGATAATTGAAGGTATGAAGTGCAATAACTGCTTAAACTGTGGTAGGCAAGATAATTGCTCCAAAATGATTTCTGTGGGAATGCTAGAAATTACAGATAGTGATGACGTCAAAGAGCTGGAAAATATAATAAAAATCTATTATCTTTTACCTTGGTTCCCTGTGATTGTCCTGATAGATAATGAGAAGGATATCTTCTTCATCTACAAGGCCACAGGCAATTTGGAAAAGTTCCGAGAAGAGACCCTACCAAACTTATCGAAAATGTATGAGATGCTGAAGCATACAGAACTTGTTTTGTCAGAGATCCGCGATGTTCGAGGTGTGTTGAGGTCCAATCCAGTAAGCGTGAATTAATTATTTTATTTTAAAGAAGGAGTGATGTATGGCATTGCTCCTTTTTTTGAATAATTATTTATTATATTCTAATCATTGGATTTTTTCTATTTTCTCTAGTTTTTTTCTAATCTCTTTTTGTTGAGTAGTTAGTTTTTCGATGATGGGTAATAATGTTTTTTTGAGTTTTTCATCTGATTTAATTAGTCCCCACAGCCCTTCTGGTATATCCTCTGTGATATAGATTCCTAGATTGTAGAATGGCCTGATCTGATTATATAATTTATCTTTCTCTTCATTATCCAGAGAGGATTCTTGTATGAGAGTTCGTATCTTGGATAGATCTTTGATATATGATTCGTTTTTATTGATTTCACATAGGAGACTTACCAAGTCATTTCCATCTCTGACTAGAGAATTTAACAGGTGTAATCAATTGGTGATGACTGGTTTTTCATATTTATTTATAGATTTTTTGTATCTGAGGAGATGATCCACTTCTCATCGAACCTCTTCCAATAAGGATCTTACTTGGATTTCTACGAAAACTTCTTGTTTAGTCGGATGTGTGATGATGGTATAGTGTATAGAATTATATCAAACAATACTTCTTTTGATTTCGTTTTTTTTGAAGATCTTCTCGTAGCTATTTTTTTCATTTTCGTCGTAATAATAGGATTCTCTTTTTTCTACTTTTCGTTTTTTGTCTATGAATTTATGTATATCTTGCCAATCAGTTTTGTCCAATAGAAGTATCCTGATTCACAATAGGTCTTTGATATGGTCGAAATAATTATCTACAGAAATTCATTTCTTGCCTTTTCTGATAATTTTATTTATCAGTCATTCAGGAGTTTTGACTCTAAACTTTATAGAATGAAATAATTCTGATCTTTGCAAAAAGCTCTGCACGATATATGATCATAGTTCTTTGTATTCAAGGGTTTTATTTTTGAAATCTTTGTAAATTAGATATAAGTCATTTACATTATATCATAGGTTTTTTAGTTCTTTTTCAGTGATATTACAATCTTTCAGAAACTTTTGGATTCTTTCCACTTGGATTGATAGATTTGGAGAAATCATAAAGATGACTTAAAGATTAAAACTTCTAAATAAGAGGAAATTTAGTCTTTTTCTTGTGTATGTCAACTCCTCTATTTGATTTTTCTTTTGCCTTGAATAGCCCTGAATCAGGTTTTTATTGATTTATATTTTAAAAAGACTAAAAGTAGATTGAAATAAAAACAAAACCTGAATTATGAAAAAATTTAGCTTATTGTTTGAAACTGCAATTTCTCTTTATATGAAAGAGGAAATCGAAAGAAATTCTGATCCTGACCGTATGATTGTCGGTCGTATTGGTATAGGCTACACTGATGACTTCGATAAAATATATCGGATTATCGATGAGGTCTATAAATCATCAAACATACCTTTTATAGCCGTGGTAAATAACCATAGCAATACCTGCTTTATTTATAAGGCAGAAGGTAGACTTGATGAAGTAATACGAGTTTCCCTGCCAAAGGTATTGAAAATGTATGAAGCCATGGAGGGGGTGGAAATTATTTTGGACGAGGTGAAAGATGTTCGAGATACGATGAAATTTAAACCCAATAGTGGTGAAAAATTAAATTAAGGGGGTGTTGTATAGCAATGCTCCTTTTTGATAGTATTTAATACAAAATTATAGATATCTTAGCAAGTCCATGGATTTTTCTAGTTGGTCTTCTGTTAGAAAGGGATCCGCCAATGTCTCATAGAGTTGATCTTTTATTTTCTGTATTTCTGCATAATTTTTGTTGGATAGGAAACTATCTATTCTATTTAAAATACTATATTTATTTCAAGTTTCTATATTTAACTGAGTCATTTCTTCTTGTGAATTCTGCAAAAAACTAGTTAGATGATTTATGTCGCTATTTACTGCCATATCGAATATTTAATTATATTAAACTTTGGGTGAGTTTATCGTTTTAGAACTTTTTTTCAATATATTTTTAAATATCCGACGAATAGTATTGATTTTTCTTTTAAAATATTTATGGTATTTTTTCACCAAAAACAAAAAGAGATGAAAAATAAAAAAGAGGAAATAAAAAATGATCTTAAGATTATCATGAACAAAGGTCAAATGAATAGAATAATAAAGGTTATTAATCGACTAAAGAGAAAGTCTTTCGCAGAACAGATTATTTACTTAACTATAGATAAGTTAAGAAGAGGTTCTTTACTAGAACAGAAATTAGTTAAGGACTTCGAAAAAAATAAAATTAAGTTTAATGATCTTGAATATACAGAGGCATGTAAAAATGTGATTTGGTTTTGGGGCCCTCTTAAAATCGAAGATTTGCTATCAAGAGAAGAGACTTTTAAAGAAGGCCGTTCTAGCCTTTCTAAAAAAGACAAACGAGATTATAGTACGGTGGAAGTAAATTTACTTATGTCGGAAGAAATATATGTAGCATTACAATGGCTAGGTATATTGAAAAAATCAGAACAACTCTAAACTAACTTCTGAATTTGAAGGGAGCATGGAATTTCCATTGCTCCTTTTCACTTGTAGAAAAAATCAGATTTTTCTCTTTTTTTTTATGTCAAATTCCTTACATATAGAGCAATGTTTCGTAAATGCTTTTATATTTGATAATTTCGTATAGCCATGAAATATAACTCTAGCTTAATGAAAAAGTTTATATCTGTAGATGTATCGGCTGATGATATAGCTCAGAATTTAATATTGAAAACAGCAGAAATTGAATGAATAGAACATAGAATAATTTCTGAAAACATTGTAATATGATATGTGAGCGATTGTCAAAAACATCCTGATGCAGATAGACTAAATGTCTGCCAAGTAAATTGTGGAGAAAAATGACAATACCAAATAATCTGTGGAGGTGTAAATGTGAGAGCTGGAATATTTGTAGCAGTTGCGTTGCCTTGAACTAAATTTGAAAAAATATGAATGACTATAGAAGCAAGGGAAATGAGATGAGTAGAATCCAATGGAATGATTTGTTCCAAAGAGGAAATCTGAATAAATGAAGATTTGGATATGCATAGCATTTGGGAATTAGTTTTGGATCTAGAAGATATATCAGATAGAGATCTAGGTATGCCTTTGAAATTTAAGTTTCCGCGATTGGAATGATATGTATTGGAAGTAGATAATAAATGATTGACAAATAGGCCTGATTTGACTGGTCATTTTGGTGTAGCGTGTGAATTGAATTCTATATATCGTGATGCTGGTAAATTTGCGTATAATAAGGTGAAAGATTATTTTAATCATTTTGCGAGTACAAATATTCTAGATATATTAGAACATGGGAATAAGGCAAAAAGAAAGGTAATAGGAGAAAGTTGATGAGTAAATAGCTATACTCTGTTGGAGTTGAATAATGTAAATGTAAAAGAAAGTAGTTTTTTTACTAGACTACAGATGATAGATTTATGAGCAAATCCCAGAAGTAACCGAGTAGACTTTTCAAATATATTTATGATATTATCTGGTCAGCCTATTCATTTTTTCGATGCAGATAAAGTAAATGGTGATATAATAATAAGAGATGCAAAAGAATGAGAGGAATTTATAGATTTGTTTGAAACTAAGCATATCTTGAAATCAAACGATATTGTGATAGCAGATAAAGATAAAATATTGGCATTAGCTGGAGTTGTTGGATGAGGAGAAAGTGGAATTACAGAAAACACAAAAAATATTTTAGTAGAAATTGCTAACTTCGATCCAGTATTGGTGAGGAAAACATGAACAAGATTAGCGTTGAGAACTGATGCAGAGATTAGATATGAAAAAAATATTAATCCTCGATGGTCACTTTATTGTTTGATATTGTTTTTGGATGAGTTGAAATATTATAGCAAGGATTTGTGAACTTTCGAAATCTGAGGAACGAGTGCATTTATAAAAGAGTCAGTTTTGTGAACTAGAAATAAACAGATAAATGTAGATTATACAAAGATGGAAATGTTTATATTCTGAAAAAAGACTGAAGGCTTCACTGAAGAAGCTAAAAGGATTTTGGTATCTCTTGGATTTGGAGTAAATGAAAATATGGTACAGGTACCTATTTGGAGATGACCTGGAGATATAAATATAGTAGAAGATTTATATGAGGAAGTATGAAGAATATATGGATATGAAAGAATAGAAGAGAGCCCACTACTAAGTGATGCAAAATATGTAGATTATCCAGATTATGTGTGATTGAATAGAAAACTGGAAGAAATATTAGTTAGAAACCTAAACTTTGATCAAACTGAAACTTACTCTCGGGTATGAGAGAAACAAATAAATCAATTGTGAATAAATAAGGCTGATTTGTATTCATTACAAAATCCTACCAATCCAGAGATGCCTTTTATGAGAGATGATATGCTTGCATGATTGATTTTGCATGCAGCGAAGAACTCTAAGTTTTTCGATAATTTTAGAATATTTGATATAGGAAAGGTACGAAGACAATCTCGAGGTAAGGATATAAAAGATGCAAAATTCGCCGATGACTTTGTATGAGAAAAAGGTCAGCTTGGTATGATGATTTATCACAAAGATATATCAAATCGAAATGATGATCCAATTTTGGCCGCTAAATCCTATGTAAATCTGATCGCAAAAGAATTGTGATTAAAATCAGAAGTGAAATATGTAGCTAGCGAAATAAAGCATTTTCATCCAAAAAAACAGGCTGATATAATGTATCTTTTAAACTGAAAGGAAATTAGAATCTGATTTGTTGGAAGTTTACATCCATTGATTTTGAAAGATTACAAAATATCAGAGAACGCATGAGTCGTATATGTTAGCTTGGATATGGAAAATTTAATAGAAGAATGTAAGAGTGTGAGTTTCACGTCTACAGGATATGAATCGTTACAGGATCAGATTGTCTATAGAGATTTATGTTTCGTAGTAGATAGCGATAAGACGTATGAGGCAGTTTTGGAGTCTGTCAAATGAGTGAAAGAAATTTCTGATATCGAACTTTTTGATTTATATCAAGGAGCAAATCTAGGTGAGGGTAAAAAATCTATAGCATTCAAGATAAAAATTGTAGGAGATGGAAAGCTAACTACAGAAGGAATAAATGAAATAATGAACAAGTCTATCAAAGCCGGAGAAAAATCTGGGTGAAAATTGAGAGGATAATTATATTTTATTAGAATACCTTCCCATCTATACGTTTTTCGTATTCTGTATGATTGTATATTCAATCTATTGTTTTGTTGTCCATCAAAAATAATATTCTATAAGAATTGTGTAGATTGATTTTTCGGTAACATTCCTTCATGTGAGAAATTTTTTCTTGTGCATAAATATTTTGTTTGATATCATTTAAGAAAAGTAATTTCATGTTGCAGTCTTTTTTGTATAGCTTATCAAATGTTTTGGCTAAATATTTATCGTTTTCTATGCTGTATCAAGCCAATATCATCAATTCATTGAATCATATTCAATCAAAGAGTTTTGTGTTTTTTATAAAATAACCAATTCTTTTTTCAAAAGCTATTTTTGTTGGGTCCTCTATTTGTATCTTTGGTATATCTATTTTTTCTGAAATATTTTCGATACTTGGAGATTGAGTATTGTCTTCTACTGTTTTTTTGTGAACTCAATTTTCAAAAATTATTCAAACTTCTTTTGCTTGAGATATAAAATCCTGGGAAAAAACATCCTCACTGATAGAAAAATTTTGTACTAGATCTTTTATCCTAATTGATTTAGCATTTAAGTGTATCCTTAGAATATATGATCTGATTATTTTTTGTGTTCTAATATCTGTATTTACTCCATTTATATTTAATCAATTTACAAAATTAGCCAAAAAATCATTTATTTTTTTGGGACATCTTTTTTCTTTGTTTTTTTCATCTGGCTTTTCTAGTGTTTCTGGAATAACTTTTGATGAAACTTTTTTTATTCATCAATTGATTTTGCGATCAGATATCTTTTTGAATATAGCCTCCATATATATAGACAAAAAATCTTCATAATTTTCTTGGAATCATCATTCTGCTATAGAAGATATGTACATAATCATATCATTTACACAGTCTCACGTAGCCATATAATGTGAAAAATTTATTTCTATATAAGATCTTATTTTCTCTGCCAAAATAGTTTTTATGTATGTTAAATACTCCTTTTGTACTTTTTGTGAAGACTCTAGTATGGAAAAGTTATTTTTACCTACGTTAGGATATTTATTGGCTAGTTTTTCTTTTAAGTCTTTTTTGAAGTTTTCTCATATTTGTAAATCATGTAATAGCACTTCATTTGAATTATTTATGATTTCGTAATACAAAGATATTACTTTCTCTATATAATTAGGTCAGTGTATATCTATGATACCATCTATTTGTTTTATAGAATATCTTTTCAAAAGACGAAATAACTCGATTAATAATTTCTCATGAAAACCCTTAAACATATTTTCTATATCTATATTTTCAGCAAAAAATTCTGAAAACTCATCGCTTAATGTAAATAAAACCTGATTAAAATGTGTTTTGATAAAGTTTGGAATACTGTCTATGAGTTCGTGCATACCCCTTCTTGTCTCATCTACATATGATTTTAAGTCATGATTTATTGATACCTTTAGCTCTTTTATATCATCTTCCAATATCAATAAATCTTCTATTCATATTTTTCATTTTTCAAAAATCTTCAGTATTTCAAATAACTGATCTCTAGATGATTGAGCTATTAGTTTCATAC
>JAYSML010000060.1:0-3034 GCA_043724745.1 bacterium | reverse complement strand
AAATGATGAGATTATGAGTATTATATTTCGATTAGAAAAAAACTTTCTTAAAGTATGACTTTTTGATTTCATCTCTTAATTCATCCGCAAGTCCAAAATGTTTTTTCTGTTTAGCACATAAACGTAAATAAGCCAGATCCTGTATTTCAGAAGGAATATCTATCTTTTCTTCAACGATAGAATCAAAAAGTCATACTTTAAGAAAGTTTTTTTCTAATCGAAATATAATACTCATAATCTCATCATTTGAATCACCTAGATAAGAATTAATAATTGATATTACCTGAGGTGTATTCATATCATCACAAATTGCCTCCATAATTTCGATTCGAATTTTTTTTCAAATTTCAGATTTTAATTGGCTTTCTATACGAGCAAAAGATTGTGAATCTTCAAATAAGTTACTTACTGGAAATTTGGAAAGTCTTTTAATCAAGTTCTTTCTTGTATTTTGAGCCTGTTGTATGCTTTCTCGCGTAAAATCAAAAAAACTACTATAATGAGTGGTAAAAAAGAAATACCTAATATCCAAATAACTATATCATTTTTCAATAACGTCATATGGAGAAATAATATTTCAATCCGATTTAGACATTTTTTTTCAATTCATTAATACAAATTGGTTGTGGATCCGATACTTCACCCATCTAGAAAGTCAAGTCGAACATTCTGATTGTGCAATTTCATTGGTATGATGAACTGGTATCAAATCATATCATCAATGGTGTATATCGAATTGTTCTCAAAGGTATTTGCTAGACATTGCACTACACTCTGCATGCCATCATGGAAATCACACTCATCGTGGAGAATTTCGTTCCATATCCCTCTTACCATGTCAAATATGAAATTTCCATAATGCAAAATCTGTTAAATTTTTTTTACCCTTTAAATCTACTCTTTCTCATCATCTAATTCATTCCAAAGCCTTTTTATAATTTGGTCAAAGTAATTTTCCATAATCAGAAATTCTGCTTGTATCCATATACACTCAATCTCAGTTAATAATATATGTATATCATTTTTCCTCCAAAGATCTTACAAGATCAATCTGTTCTTGAATGTGTTCTGTCGCTCTTGGCATTACATTAAATGAATCTATATTAAGATCTTTAAAAAAGTCTAAGAAAACTTGTTCATATTTTTTTGCAATATCCCATGCAGAAAGTCATTCTTTACGAGATGCTTTTTCCATTTTTTCCTCTCCGTCGTCAGTATCTCCAGACAAATGTCATACATCAGTAAAATTCATTACAGATATAGTTTTATATCACAGAATATATTGAATAGTATTTCTGATTAAGTCAGCAGTAAATGCGGCTCTAACATTACCAAAATGAGGCAATGAATAAACAGTTGGACCACAGCTATAAATACCAACAAAATCCTTTTTAGGACCCTTATAATTTGGATCTTCCATCAACGGGATAAATTCTTCTTTTTTACGAGTCAGAGTATTATATAATTTTAGTTTCATTTTTTAGTTAATTTTATAAATAGTCCAAACAAGATAACAATCATTATGATTATTGAAAGACAACTGATCGTATACCAGATTATTTTTATCTTTGAATAAGCTCAATCTATCTATTATATCTGTATCATTTTGTTTATGTAAAAGCCATTTAGTACATTTTTTCTTTCCACAAGGCATAATTCTGTCCTCACAAATAAATTCCGACGGAACCATAGAATTTATTTCTTCATAAACATTATAAGACACATAATTATCTTTAAGTACATCAAAGAAACTTTCTAAATTTCCTATCCTATCTTTTCTTTTTTCATCCTGTTCACCAATAACATTAATCATCAGAAATATATAATTAAATACAGCCTTCTTTTATTTTTTTGAACCTCAATTTCAATTGAAATGAGACTACAAAAACATACTACCTTCATAGTGATAATTTCAAATCATAATACAAACTATATGCTAGACTTCTGAATATTGTGAATTAACGCAAGGAATCTACTCTATATAAAGAAATTCAACGACAAAAAATCTATACGTTTGGCCAATAACAAACTAGAAACCAAAAGATTTTTGTGAGAAAGATGAATTCCTTTTGCCAAGACTTACGCTGTCATCAAAAACCGCAAAGATTTATTCAAATTTAATTTTCTCAACTTAGCAAAAACAGAATTCGTTATCAAACCAAATCACTGAAGCAAAGGTAAATGAATATATATATGTAAAATTCAAGAAGAAACAGAAGAAAAAAAATTACACACGCCCAAAAAAAGTCGGGTTGATTTCATCTTGAATAAAAATCCCAAGGAAGAAAGATATCATGTTTCTATAGGCAAAAAGTCAGTGAGTGAAAGTGATTTCAAGAGATATCTCATAGATATAATTAGTGGAAAACATTCCATGACTATGTGAGATGACAAAATTATAGTAGAAGAAATACTTAGACCCTGAGAGGCTTTCAAAGATTTTTGTGAACACTGATTGGCCGACATTAGGGTAATCGTTTTCAATCTAGTACCAGTCGCTGCTATGATTAGAATTCCTACAGATAAATCCTGAGGTAAGGCAAATCTAGCCGCATGATGAATATGACTAGGAATAGAGGTCTGAACTGGTAAGATCACATCTATGCTTTTCAAATGAAAAATCTACACAAACAAATTCCCAACCGCATACAAACAATTTCAATACAAACAAATTCCATTTCGAAGCGACATTCTTTTCCTCTCATCCAAGATACAATATTTCGTCAACCTATGATATTTAGCATTGGATCGAGTTATCACAAATAGTTGACCAAAGCTATTAGAAATAAATGCCAGAGCATGATTAGAAGTGCAGAAAATTACCTGAACCAAACTAAAAAAAACTCTAGAAAAACTGGACGATATGAAAGTAACAGATCCAGAAAAATGAGTAGAAATATGTAAAAGTTTGTTTTCCCAAACACTAAACACAAGTTCTCACGAGAAAGTTCTATTTTTATCTCAATATGGGAATATAGAATTTCCAAATGAGAATAAAGAAATCGAAAGTATCCATATATCTGTCAAAACTGAC
>JAYSML010000059.1:0-2482 GCA_043724745.1 bacterium | reverse complement strand
TGGATATGAATCATTTCTATTATATACAAAATAATCCTATAATCTCTGATAAAGAATATGATGATTTTTTTGATTATTTAAAAAAAATAGAAGAATATTTTCCTCATATTATTTCATGAAATTCTCCAAGTCAATGACTTGTATGACAGGTTTCTGATTGATTTACTCAGGTCTCGCATAAAATTAAATTGATTTCTTTGGAAAACACCTACAATGCACAAGATATAATAGATCGAGATGAAAGGATAAAAAAGATAATTACTAAAAATTGATCTAATATTAATGATCTGTATTATAGTATTGAACCAAAATTTGATGGTTTGGGTGTGGAACTTGTATATAGTGAATGAAAACTTGTTCAGGCAATTACCCGTGGAGATGGATGGGTAGGAGATGATATTACGCAGAATGTAAAAACTATTAAAAATATTCCAAAAAAAATCAATTTTGGATGAGATGAAAATAGTGAATTACATTTGAGATGAGAAATACTGATGCCTAAATCTATTTGGCAAAAACTGAATAAAGAGAGAGAAGTGGAAGGGGAAAATGTGTTTGCTAATACAAGAAATGCTGCTGCGTGAAGTATAAAGCTCCTAGATAGCAATGAGGTAAAAAAAAGAAATTTACATTGTTTTGTTTATGATGTTTTAAATCTTGTGAAGATTTGATTATGAGATTTAGAAAAAATATGATTACCTGTTTTCCAATGGAAGAAAGAGTATCTATCTGTGGATGATATAATAAAAATTTGCGAAGATGAAAATACAAAATACTATCTTCAGTCTCAGGATTATGATTTTGATGGATTGGTGATAAAGGTGATGGATAGTTCTTTGCGTGAGACTATCTGACAAACTGAACATCATCCTAGGTGGGCAGTAGCTTATAAATTTCCCGCTCAACAGGTTTCCACAAAAATTTTGTCTATTGATTTTCAAATAGGTAGAACTGGTATTATTACTCCTGTTGCAAATTTGGAGCCAGTAAAACTTAGTGGGGCTTTAATTTCTAGGACTACATTACATAATTTTGACTTTGTGAAACAAAAAGATATTAGGTTGGGAGATTATGTTTGGCTACAGAGAAGTTGAGAGGTGATTCCTTATATCGTTTGAGTAATTAAAGATAAAAGAAATGGCTCTGAAACTATAGTTAATCCACCAGAAGAATGTCCCGTATGTAAATCACATATAGACAATATAGACATACATTATTATTGTAGTAATCAAAATTGTCCATCTCAGATAAAGGCCAAATTAGAACATTTTGTATCTAAGCAATGTATGGATATAGATGGAATATGAGAAAGTATTATAGATATTTTGGTAGATCAAAATATTATTTATGAAATATCAGACCTATATAAATTAGTGGATTTTAATTATCAGGTATTATTAAATAAATTTCCCTGATTTGCTGATAGAAAAATATCCGAGATAGTAAAACAATTGAATGAAAGTAGATTTAAACCACTTTGGAGGCTTCTAAATTCTATATGAATACCACACGTGTGAAAAAAGACTGCGGTGGTAATAAATGAAGCACTGATATCAAATTATAGCTTAAAAGATCACGAATCTAGTCCCTTACAATACTTAATAAAAAATATGACTGATAGAGAGTTTCTATCTAATATCTTTTGAATATGAGAAAAAACAGTAGATTTTATATGGCAATATTTTTCTGATAAAAAAAATCTTGATATGTTTTGAATATTGGATGAGTTTGGAATTAATTTTGATCCTATAAAATATTATAAGGATAAAGAAAATATATGAATTTTTGAATGACTAAATAATTGATCTTTTTCTATTACATGATCTTTTGTTGTATCTAGAGAAAGTATAATAGAGACTATGCAAAAAAATTGACGAACTTTTCATGAGAATCCTAATAAAAATACAGATATTATTTTGATTTGAGATAAGCCTTGAAGTAAAAAATCTAAAGCAGAGGACTTAGGCCTTATTACTTATGATTCTCGAGATAGTATAATTGATAAATTTCCATTTTTAGAAAATATATCCAACGAGGGTACTAAAAAAAATAATATTCAAAATCAAAGCTTATTTTAACCCTTTTATAAATTTGTTTGCAAATTCCATAATCTTTTCTTTGTTTTCATCGCTTCGTATTTGACTTAACTCTTCTTTTGGAAAGCGCGATAATACATAATCGGCTACGTCTTGTTGATTTTTTGGCCTATCTATACCTAGTCTAACTCTTCGAAACTCCTTTGTTCCTATTTTTTCTATTGTATTTTTAAGTCAGTTGTGACCTGCTGAACTTCATCAAAATTTAATTTGTAGTCTAGCTGTGTCTAGATCTATATCATCATGAAATATTAATATCTTTTCTGGCGGTATTTTAAAAAAGTTTATTAGTTTGGAAATTGATTCTCATGATTTATTCATAAATGTCATAGGTTTGCAAAAAATTAATTCCTGGTCGTATATTTTTGTTTTTGCTATTTCTGCAG
>JAYSML010000058.1:0-3801 GCA_043724745.1 bacterium | reverse complement strand
AGAAAAGCTTGGATATGATGGAAAGGGATTCGATGTGATATGAGCAAATAGCGATAGGAGTAAAATTACCTATAATTTTGATCTAGATAATAATACAATATCAATACAAAAAAACGAAATAGATAAAAAGACTGAAGAAAGTACAGAACATACTTTGTTTTTTAAACTTGAAGAAGATGGCTTGAGTGTATGAATGGATGAGCTTATAATTTTCGAAGAAAAAAAAGACTTAGAAAAAGATCCAAAAAAGAAAATCCAAGTAATGGATAAAATAAATAAAATGATGTTCTTGGCTGGAGAATATCAAAGTAGCATACAAATGGAACTTAGAGAAAAACAAGAAGAAGAACAAGAGAAGAGAAAAATGCAGGATATTTTTAGAAATTTCTAGTTATATATGGCTAGATTTGTAAATTTCTGGTCTAAATATACTCTTTAATCCCAATAAATAACTTTACATAAAAGAGAGCATTTTTTCTACTCAAAGAAGAAGATCATACTTATGCAAGTCTTCTTTCTTAACCCACTTTAAATCTTGTATTTTATGGTCATTTAGAGAAATATTTCATCATTTTTTCCTAGATTTATAACAAAAAATTAATGTGTGTTGGTGAACTTCTTCGGTTTTCCAAAGGTTAAAAATATGAATTGGAAGCATTTCGTAAATATCTACATCTAATCATGTTTTTTCTTTAATCTCACGCAATATAGTGTCTTCTAGTCATTCTCAAAATTCATTTTTACCTCATGGTAAATCTCGTTTTAAATGAGCATCTGGAAATTTCGGATCGAGTCTTTGAGAAAGCAATACTTCTCAAAATTCATTTTCTATAATGGATGTTACCACTACTATACTCTTCTTTTCCATGAGATGGTTTAAAGTAATAAAACCTTTACTAATCTAATTCATCTGTGATATTTCAAGTATATGACTTATCTTTTGCAAAAAATTTATTATAATTTTGTCATCGGAGAGTGTCGACCGGAAGTTTGAATAAATTTAATCAATGTATAGAGTCTAAAAAAGATAGAACTTTATCGTTTTCCTCTGATGTATCTAAGAAGTCGGAAAAAATTATGATGGCACGTTTCTTTGAGTTTTTCCTAGAATAATCTAAAAATTCCGGAAGAAGAGATTGATATTTTTTATTGGTAGTTTTAGTGAGTAATTGGAAATGATCCAATAAAGAAAGGGCTTGAGTATATTTTTTTCATAGAGCAATATGTTTGAGTTCAGGTTTATTTTTTATTATTCGAAAGCCTGATCACTTCTGAGTATCAGGAAAAAAAAACCTTATATTAATTGAATTTTTGTGAGCATATCATATAAAATCCCTAAGGAATCATATTATCTCTTGTGTGTAGTTATTGTTTTTCTTTCATCTTCGATTGTAATTGATATCTAGGAAGACATCACAAAGAATGTCTCTTTCAACCTGAAACAATTGAGTGTATAACTCTTGGTGTTTGGCAGAAACTTTTCGATTGATATATCTGAGTGGATCTCATGGAACATATTTTCTAAAATCAGAAATTTCTATTCAAGAACCCTTGAATATACTCTGAAAGGTAGAAAAATTCTTTCAAGAAGTAAGTTTTCTGATTTTTAGGATGAAATCTTTTTTCATTATTTTTTATTTTAAATTTTTAAGGACTTCCTCTTTATCATTTCGTTTTCTCTTTCATTTATTTGTAAGCTGGACCTTTTCATGTCATTTACCTGCAAACATCAATATATCTCATTTTTGAGCCATAGAGACTGCCTTTTTGATAGCTTCTTCTCTGTCTGGGATAATGAAAAAGTTTTCTCACTCGGATTTCTTTTTTATATTTTTAGTAAGTTGTGCTAATATTTCCATTCTGTCTTCTGTATCGGGATCATCATCTGTAGCTATGATTATATCTGCATATTTTTCAGCCACTTCTCACATTATAGGTCTCTTTAATTTATCTCTATTTCATGGAGCTCAGAAAACTAAAATTAGTCTTCATGTATTTTTGATGTGAGTAAGATAATCTAGTGTTTTTTCCAAAGCGTCTGGAGTATGGGCAAAATCTATGAAATAATGAACTCCATCCTTTTGGATATGTTCCATCCTACCATCTACTCAAGGAAAACTTTGGATAGATGTGATGGCTTTATCTATATCAAGTCACATTTGTACGATTACACTTAATGCCGAGAGAATATTGTAAACATTAAATTTTCATGGCAGCATACTGATGATGTGATGGGATTTTCATAGATAGGTGAGATCAAATTCTGTGGAATCAATAGATTCTTTTATATTTTCGGCTCTTAACATAGATGGTGTGATAATACCATAACTTATTTTCTGATCAAAATTCATTTCTTCAAATCGTTTCCTACCGTACTTATCATCGTATGGGAAAGACGCATATTTACTATTTTTGGAGCTAGATAGAACATTGGTAAATAATTTCTGTTTTGATTTAGCATACTCCTCCATCGTATTGTGATAATCTAGATGATCATGAGTAATATTTGTCAAAACCGCAAAATCAAACTCTACTCACGCAAATCTGTCCTGCTCCATACTATGAGATGAAACCTCCAATACTGCTATTTTGCAGCCAGAATCTTTGGCTATGGCTAGCATTTCCTGTAATTGATATACGTCTAATGAGGTCATTTTTTTATCGTTGAATATTTCTTTGTTTCAAATCCTAATGTTTGCTGTGCTTATCATCATAGTTTTAGCCACATTTTCATTGAGGATTTTGTGTAATAGATTTACAGTAGTAGTTTTACCATTGGTACCAGTCACTCAGATTATGAAAAAATCCTTGGATGGATTTGAGTAAATAAGATTTGCTATCTTTCAATTTCGCTGTTTCCATTTACGATAAAAAGGACTAGTTTTGATAGATGAATAGAATTTATCGTATCAGATTATTTTTTTTATAAACTTTTTTATCATGTTGTTTTGAGTATCTAAATTTCGTTTGGATGATTTTACTTTTTTGTGGGTAGAAATCAATTATTTTGTATGGTAAAATGCGTAAGAAAATGTCTATTGAAATTTGCAAAATATTGAATTTGGGATAAAATTGATATATGTTCAGAATTTTATAGATAATAAGCAAAAATGGACAACAATTTAATAGCTCAATTGTCATACTATGGCTTCTGAGAAAGAGAATCAAAAGTCTACCTAACTACGCTTGAGCTTTCGTCAAGTATCGCCTCTACGATCGCCAGGAGAGCGGAGGTAAATAGGAGTACAACCTACTCTATTTTGGAGGACCTAAAAAGGAAGTGAATAGTGACTGAGATTACTAGAGATGGTGTAAAATATTATTCTGCGATTAGCCCCGATATATTGTTTAAAAAGTGGGAAGAAAAATATGAAAAGATTAAATCTGGTTTGCCAGAACTTTTGGCTGTTACTAATAAGTTTGGGAATAGACCTAGAACTCAATTTTTCGAATGATTTGAGGGATTGAAACAGATTTTCGAAGAAGTTTTGATTGCCGGAGAGACTATGACTGAATCATACCTGAGTTTTGTATGAGCAGATAAAATGGATCCTAAGGTAGAGAAATACATCTATGAAGAATTTGTACCTAGAAGAATGAAAATTAAAACAAAAACCAAGGCTATTATGTCTAAAGATAATTCTGAATACCTAAAATATCATAAAAAAAACCATAACACTATAATAGTAGATAAGCCATTGTTTAATCTAGGAAATGAAATTGTAGTTTTCTGAAAAAATAAAGTAGCAGTACTAATGTATTCAACTGAAGAAATGTCAGGACTTATAATAGAAAGCCAAA
>JAYSML010000057.1:0-5997 GCA_043724745.1 bacterium | reverse complement strand
TTGCTTAGTCACACAACCAACACTTAAACCAAGTCGAGAGTAAACATGTCACATCCATTGAGCATCACGAGATGCCAAGTAATCATTTACAGTTACCACATGTACTCCCTCGCCACTCAATGCATTTAAATATACAGGCAAAACTGCAACCAATGTTTTTCCTTCTCATGTTTTCATTTCTGCTATCGTACCATTGTGCAAAATTATTCATCATATCAATTGCATATCGTAAGGTACCATATTCCATATTTGTTTTTCTCATTTTACTTCTACTTCCTGACCAAGCATTCTCTTACATGCCTGTTTCACCACAGCAAATACTTCAGGCAAAATTTGATCCAAACTTTCTCAATCTTTTATTCTTTGTTTAAATTCATTTGTCTTATTTTTTACTTCTTCATCAGACAAAATCTCGTATTCTTCATAATAGTGATTGATATTTGTAAGCAACGGCAAAAGCTTATCTATCTGCTTTTTATTATAATCTCAACCAACTAAATTTATCAACCAATCAAACATCTTTAACTTAAAAAAAATTAAAACTGATCCGATTCTTCTTCTTTTGGATTCTTCTGCATATATTCTTTTATAACCTCTCAAAGAGCCTCAGCCAAAACAGAAACTTTCTCACTATCGAGTTCAATATTGGTTTTATCAGATCACTGATCGCCATGTATCATTTTCATTTTAAGTATTTTATCAACCTGTTGTTTTGGAAAAGAAACATTATCAAATGGGTATTCTATTTCATGTAATTTTATTGAAATATTTCACTTAGAAAATACCTTATCCCAAATCGAATTTTGAGAATAATTTACTGTTTCTATCTTATCCCATTCAAAAAAGTCCACCTTATAATCAGCGATTCACTCCCACATAAACAGACTTATGCCATTATCAGAAAGTATTATTCCATCAAGATAAATTCACAAAAAATCGTAAAAATATTTAATAAAAATAGATATCCCAACAAAAGCAAAAATCCAGTGAAGGTAATCCCACTGAATATATTTACTAAGCAATAAATACAACAAATAGAAAGCTAACAAAAGCAATACAGTCCTTATGGTCATTGGCAGAAAAACACTCCCATGATGTCATATCACATAATGAACGTTTTCCACACCCAAATGTTTTTTTATTATCTGTTTTTTAAACATTATAATTTTCCAAATACAAGGACAAAAAATAGAATCAGCCAGTAAAAAAATTATTTATGATAAATCATATATAACTATTTTTTCAAAGCATCTATTTTTTTCTGTTTTTCTAGATATTTTTCCATTCTTCATTTAATTACCTTCTTGATTACCTTATCCTTATTATAAACAGGATGACATTGATAACATGTTTCTACTTTCATAGGTCCAGCAACAGTACTATTAATAGTAAATTTTGCTCAACAGATACAAGTCACCTCTACATCATGATAATAATTTCAGTGAATTCCTTTTTTCATATTTTAATAAACAAAAATAAAAGAGCTATTTAATTTTTTAACGAGTAAACATAAAATGCAATGAGTCATAAGAGAATAATTCTGTCTCTTTAAACCAATGTGCTATTTCCTGCTCTGCCTCATCTACATTTCATGAAGCATGTACAAGATTTGGCACTCAAATATCTTGATGATCAGCATAATCAAAAGACATATGTGCATAATCTCATCTAATAGTACCAGGCGCAGCAGACTTTGGTTCAGTAGATCAAACCATTTTACGGACATATTCTACTGCCTCCACTCATTCCAATACCATAGCAACTACTGGCAATTTTAACATAAGTTTCAATGTCATATCAAAAGGTTTCTGTCCACGACGAGATATCATTTTTCATATATTCTCATAGTGATGATACAAAAAGTCCTTATCAGGACATAACATCTTAAGTCATATAATATGCAATCATGACTTCTCAAAACGAGAAATAATTTCTCATACTATAGAACGTCAAACCGTATCGGGTTTCAAAACGACTAATGTTCTTTGTAAGTCACCCATAAGATATTATGAAACATAATAAAATTAGTCTATCATTGATACATTTTTTCCTCGCTTTTTCAAGGAAAAAATTACAGATAATGTAATTCAATAGAATTTAGTAAAAATAGAAATTTATAATCTACACACAAAACAATAGTTCCAACTGAGCATCGCTCTTATCGACTAATTTCTGATCTATCTTAGAAAACAATCTATGATCTTTTAGTCACTCTTTCACCTCCGTATAATCCTCTACATCCATATATTTAAGCAAATCGAACAATATATTTTCTAGGTTTCTACAACTAATTGAAATTCCCTGATAAGAATAATTCCATATTTTTTCAAACATATTCTCTATTTCGTTATCTTCAAAATAATCTTTCAATACACCAAACACACGTTTAGCCCTTACATCAACTAATATCTCCATATTTCGTGATTGTTTTTTTTCTCATTTCAATTTTTCTTCCAAATAAGATATATCATCCTCACCAACGGCATCCCTTCGCATAAAATAGCTTTCTTTACAAAGATCCACTCAATCTTTTATCTCTTTTATTATTCAGTCTCTCATTCCATTTTCCAAATCTATATTAACATCATCATTTATATCAAGGTTCCTCCTAATATCCGATTCCTGCCTAGCCAAGTCATTATAAATACCCCAAACGAAATCCCAAAGTCAGGTTTTATCATTATAATTTTTAATTAATCAGCTCCTCAATTCGTTATTTGCATTTTTATTCAAAATAATCCTAGAACTTATAGTCTCCATATAGATTGTTTTCAAATCTCTAGAATCCTCAGAATCCTGATAAGTTTTCCTTTTTTTACCGAAGTATTCTTTTACATCATTTCTAATCGATTCCTCTAATTCAGATTTAAATGTTCCATCTTCTATCTTCAAAATCTGATTCTCTACATTCATATCGTTTTTTTTATGACTAAGTTTTTTTGTTATATCATTTCTCTTCATTTCCAAGCTCCATAGAGCATATTGATCTATCTTTCCGTATTCTTTTATTTTTTTATAATTATCAGAATTTAAAAAATTATTTATCACTTCCTTTCATTCCTTATAATTGTCTGGATTTCTTACTTTTAGTTCTTCCAAAAAATACTCGAACCCTTCTGTATCGCAGTCAAATTCAGTAAATTTCTTCCATATCGCTTCCCATTTTTTATCTCAAACACACTCCTTCTCAAGACTAATTTTATTTTTTTCAATATTTTTTATATTATTCATTTTATCTACAAGCTCTTTCTTTTGTTTGCTTAGACTTTCTTTTTCTTCCAACAGATTCTTACGTTTTTCTAAAATAAGCCCACTCATTGTCTGATTTCATAAATATTTTTTTTCGGCATCACTAAAACATTTCTGCAATAAATTACTATATTGATCTATAATTTCTCAAGCCCTAGAAAAATTTCATTTTGAAAATTCATCCAATGATAAATAACATCTATTATAATTTACCATTGGATGAATTATTATAGATGTTATTTATCAATTTTGAATTATTATATTTATTATAATACAACATAGATATAATCATTAGAATAAATTCTGTCAACAGTTTATATGTTATTACAAGATAAAATCAATTGAAACTTTATCACAAAAGAGACTCTAAAAAACAACTCAAATCCCATAATCTAAAAAATTACTTGAAATCCATAATAATATTCTTATATAAGACCTCATTGTCCTGTGAATACAGGAACGTTTTGTTTTTACTCCATTGGGAAATCGTCTAATGGTAGGACAGCGGACTTTGACTCCGTCAGTCTAGGTTCGAATCCTAGTTTCCCAAAATAGGAAATTAAGAAATAAAAATTAAGATACTAAAAATAACTCTTGATTTCTCATTCTTAATATTTGATTATATACTGCGGGATAGAGAAACGGTATCTCATCGGGCTCATAACCCGGAGATAGGTGGTTCGACTCCATCTCCCGCAACCAAAAAAACAGCATCTAGGTTCGAGTCCTTCATAATCAGGAGTAGCTTAGTTGGTAGAGCATCTGACTCTGAATCAGAAGGTCCTAGGTTCGAATCCTAGCTCCTGAGTATATTAAATTAGTAAGTAAATGTTATGCCGGGGTGATGGAATGGTAGACATGCTTGGCTTAGAACCAAGTGCTGTAAGGTGTGCAGGTTCAAGTCCTGTCCCCGGTAAACTATTATTACTTGCAATTGGTCAAAGATCTGAACAAAAATCAGGTTTTAACTAAAGGATTTGATTTACTTTAAAAAATATATTGAAAACAGATAGTAAATAAGTATAAGAATCCATGCTGTTTTATTCCGAGGTAGCTCAGTTGGTAGAGCAAGTGACTGTTAATCACTGGGTCGTGGGTTCGAGTCCCTCCCTCGGAGAATTAGTAAATATTTAGATTTAGCTATTCAAATTATTGTATAATGCCTATAACACATTCAGCGAAAAAAGCCGCAAAAAGATCAGTTAAGCTACAAGTAAGAAATAACGCATTCAAGAACAGAATGAAAGTTAGTATCAAAAAAGCTAGCAAAGTCTTAAATAAATGAGAAGAATTCGCAAAAGAAGACCTTAGCAAAATCTACAAATACGTAGATAAATGTGCTAAAGTTTGAGTAATCAAAAAAAAGACTGCTGCTAGAAAAAAATCTAGAATAAGTAAGCTTTTCAACAAAGCCAACAAAACAGATTAATTGTTGGTACATGCCAGCTTAGCTCATTTGGTAGAGCAACCGCCTTGTAAGCGGTAGGTGATCGGTTCGACTCCGATAGCTGGCTCCATTAACTTAGAATAAATAAAACCACTTTAAGTGGGGTGATAGTTCAGCTGGTTAGAACGTCCGCCTGTCACGCGGAAGGTCGAGGGTTCGAGTCCCTTTCATCCCGCCATTAAAAAATTTTGCATGGTCTTATCGTCTAACGGTTAGGACAGGGGACTTTCAATCCTCCAATCGGGGTTCGATTCCCCGTAGGACCAAATTAATTGGTTTAACTCAGTTGGTGAGAAAGATTAAAAAAACAATAAAGCCAAAAAATTAATGGGTGATTAGCTCAGTTGGCTAGAGCATCTGCCTTACAAGCAGAGGGTCATAGGTTCGAGTCCTATATCACCCACCATTAAAATTATTGATTAATGGGTCTGTAGCTCAGTTGGTTAGAGCAATCGGCTCATAACCGATTGGTCGATGGTTCAAGTCCATCCAGGCCCACCAAATAAAATCATTAAGCCCTGCGGGTGTAACTCAATTGGCTAGAGTGCCTGCCTTCCAAGCAGACTGTTGCGAGTTCGAGTCTCGTCACCCGCTCCATTTGGAAATTAGAACTATCAGAAATAAAGAAACGTCAGTTTCTAACAAGATAAAAGGGGGTTCGTAAACCCTCTTTTTTGTTATAAAAAATTTTTCATTCAAATACAACATTTAACAATAACTGCTTAATTTCTGTATTATAAGAATCCCAGATATTAACTAGGTTATCAAACACAAATAATGTATTTTCAAGGTGTTCGTAAAATTTTTCTTGTACATCTCACATATTTAAAGATTGAATACTCTCCTCTATTTCAAATTTACTATTGTTTAGATTAGTCCATTCTTTTTCATACTCTACTATTAAAGTTGGTTCTCTTAAACACATCATGTTTTTTTTTATTATTTCCATTTCTAATTCTATTTTTTCTATCTGCTTTTTCTTCTCCTCAAAGAGCATATATTGGATTTTATCTTTTTCTTTTAGTATCCTTTTAGAAATTTCTTTTATAAGGTCTTTTTCCTTGTCTGGTATAATAAAACTTTCTAATAGAGTTCTCAATTCGTTATGTACTTTTTTCATATTACAAGATCTGCTAAGTCATTGTGTTTTTAAATCACATTTAGAATTTTTACATTCATAGTAAGGAAATTTTTTACCTGATTTACCTGTAGCAAAACTTCAATACATATGGGATCAACAGGTTTTACATTTTAAAATAGTTCTTAATGGAAAATCATCTATATATTTTGATTCAATAGGC
>JAYSML010000056.1:0-10484 GCA_043724745.1 bacterium | reverse complement strand
CCGCCAGGCCTTCCTCGAAAATAGACGGAATTATTTTTTCAGGATTAGGATTTTTTACTAGATTTGCCAAAGTTTCGGCAGCTATAATCTTATGTTTATCTTCTATCTGAGCCAATCTCAAACTCAAAGCGGCCTTAAATATTCCAGGAAAAGCTAATACATTATTTACCTGATTTGGATAATCACTTCTTCATGTAGCTACTATATATGCTCATCATTTTTTCGCCTCATCTGGCATTATTTCTGGCACAGGATTGGAAAGTGCGAATACAATTGATTTCTCCCTCATCAATGCAATATCTTCTGCTTTCAATAAATCAGGTTTGCTAACTCATACGAAAACATCTGCTCATGCCAAAACATCAATCAGATTTCATTTTTTATTTTCTAGATTCCATTCTGTAACTTCTTCCTTGTATTTATTTAGCCCATCTCTTCATTTGTAGATAGCTCATTGAGAATCCAACATTACAATATTTTTGGCCCCATATAGATGAAGCAATTTAGCTATTGCTATACCAGCAGAACCAGCTCATAAAATTACTATTTTCCCAGTTTCGAAAGTCCTATTTGTTATTCTATATGCATTTATAATTCATGCCAAAACCACAATCGCCGTACCATGTTGATCATCATGGAATACAGGAATATTTACAGTTTTTTTCAGTTCTTCTTCTATATAAAAACAATTTGGAGCTGAAATATCTTCCAAATTTATTCACCCAAATGTCGGAGCAATTGCTTGCACTGTTTGGATTACTATTTCAGGATCTTGTGTAGAAAGTACAATTGGCACAGCATCTATATCAGCAAATTTTTTAAATAACAATGCCTTACCTTCCATCACCGGAAGTCATGCCAATCATCATATATTCCCAAGCCCAAGAACAGCACTTCCATCACTCACTATAGCCACACTATTTTGTTTCCAAGTATAACAATAGGCTTCCTCAGGATTTTTTGCTATTTCTCTACAAGGCTGCGCAACTCCAGGCGTATAATAAGTAGATAAATCTTCAATCGTTTCCAATGGGACTTTGCTAGCTACAGCAAGCTTTCATTTATATTGTTCATGTTTTTCTAGCGATAAACTATAATAGTCTGTCATTTTATCTTATTCTACGAAATGTAAAAACACTCATTCATATTTTTTTACCTCTTTTACTTTTACCTTCTCTCCAGTATCCAATTCGATTATTCACCTATCACCCACCTGTCATCCACTTTCAGCATAAAAAGGAGTCTTATCAAAAATTAAAATTCTTTGTCCGTCGATATCAAAATCTTTAAGTAATTTAACCTGATCTAAATCCAATTGCTCATAACCTACAAATTGAGTTGCAGGGATTCCGGAAACATGTTTTCACCAATCCACATTCATTGTAAATTTATCTTTGGAACCCTTACGAGATCTCTCTTGTTGTTGGATCATTTCCTTCTCAAATCATTCCTCATCTATTTGAAATCATTTTTCGCTTGCTAACTCTCTCGTCAACTCTATAGGAAATCCAAATGTATCATAAAGCATAAATATATCTTTTCAGCTTAACTTCTTCAATTCCATAGATTTTTGGAAGAACTCACCTATCATCTTCTGTCCATTTTCTATAGTCTTCTGGAATTGCAGACACTCTTTCAAAATTATTTCTACGATATTTCCCAAATCAACATCCAAAGAAAACTTAGCAACAATATTCTTAGCTATATTAGTCAAAAGGTTTTTTAAATCAGACTCAGAAATTTTTTTCAATGAAGATAAATTATAATACATTCTTCTAATCAATCTTCTAAGCACATAACCTCTTCATTCATTGGAAGGAGAAATTCCATCCTTAATCATAAAAAATGAAGTCCTTGTATGATCTGCGATTATCCTAAATCTTCTAATATTCAGATCATAATCCATATTTAAGTTTTTTGATATTTCAGCCAAGATATAATCGAAAATATCAGTTTCATATACACTAGCTTTCTGCTGAAGTACCTTACACATTCTTTCATAACCCATTCCTGTATCTACATTTTGATTTGCAAGTTTAGTCAATTTACCATCATCTCCACGATAAAATTCCATGAAAACATTATTCCATATTTCTAGCCAATTTTCCTCATCAGTTCATGGATTTGAATCCATAGGTGGAAACTCAGATTCTCCTACTCGATAAAAAATTTCTGTATCCGGACCGCAAGGACCGATAGGGCCAGGACTTCGTCGATTATTATCTGCTGGCAAATATGCTATTCTATTTTCTCATAAATATTTTTTCCAATATCCTGCAGTCTCTTCATCTTTAGGCGCTTCATCATCTCATTGGAAAACAGTAGCAGCTAATTTTTCTTTATCGAATCCCAATACATCAACCAGAAATTCTCGACTTCGATCCACAGCTTCTTTTTTGAAATAATCTCACAAAGATCGATTTCCCATCATCTCGAAGAAAGTTAGATGACTAGCATCTCACACCTCATCTATATCCACAGTCCTAATACATTTCTGGATATTAAAAAGTCTCTTTCCAAAAGGATGTTCTTTCCCACTGAGGTATGGTATAATCTGTTGCATCCCTGCTATATTAAACATCGCAGTACTTTCCTTCCCTCATATCAATGAGGCCTCAGGCAAATATTTATGATTTTTACTCAATCGGAATTGATTCCATTTCTCTCTAAGCTCTGGTCAAGATATCGTTTTCATCAATACAAAAAAACTAATTAAAGTCTGATTAAAATACAGATTTTGATTTTATTTACAAGTGGTTTTGAAAAACAAAATCAGCACATAAACTAAAGACTCTATCCAGACATTGACATTTATCAGTAAATAATTATAAAATAAATATGGAAAGCTGATATGATATAAATAATTATGGTGGACGTGAATGACTTTTAAAGCTATGAAGACGAGCTCTATCTTTTTATGACTCGAAAAAATATTGAGATATTTCTAAATTTCTAGAAGAGATCAAAGAAGATGAAGATTGAACAATAAATCGAGAAGGATTAAACACTAGTACCTACAACATCATCCAACAAATAATACCAGAAGAAAAAAAACTCTCAGAAAAGACAAAAGCACAAATAGAAGGATTAGTCAAAATTTATTATTTTTTATGACAACAGCTATTGGATATATATGTATGATTTGCAGACCACATACATGAAAAGTTTCTTGAATTGCAGAAATGAGACAAAGAAGTGAGAATTATATTCGATGGGAGAGATTCTTTGTGATTCTACAATATTTATTGCAAAAGATATTGAAGATGAAATGCTATATTTACCAGAAACAATAGATGATGTCTAATGTCCTACAATCCATGAATAGGAAATCCAAAAAAACAAAAATTAGAAAATGAAACAATAATTAATTTTTACAAAAGAAATTATTTACTAGATAAAGAATTACTTTTTGTAGATTCTGGTTTCAATTGAACTTTGCCAAGATTACATCAAGCGATTTTACAAAATAATTGAATCAATCCTCCAAACATAAATATAGAGCTACTCGTTTATTATGACAATCATCAAAACATAGAAGAAATGATTGGATGAAATTTCAAAACTCAAAAAATAAAAAACAACGATGATAGACTCAAGAATAATATAAATTGATATTTGAATAATATTTTAGGACAAAATTGAAGCGAACTTAGGAAAGTAGATCCATTTCGAAAAACACTACAAGAACTAAGTGCTTATATCAAAGAAGCACGTACAGATTGATTATTGCATTACAACGAAAGACCTGAAAATGATAAGAAAACTGATTTTAGTTTAGATAGTATTCAAAATCTCACAGCTAAATATAATTTCATGAAATGACTAATGAGCGTAGATGCAAAAAATTACGAAACTTCAAATGAAGAAATTTTAAATAGAATAAAAGGATTTAAACTTCTATATTTAGAATATCATGATATATTTTGAAACTTATTAGATTTCCAAGAAAAAATATTTCTAAACAAACAAGTAAAAGATATCTCAGACATGATTTATACCCTGCTTACAAAAAACAATCTTCGCCAAGTTATATGATAATTCTCACCCTTGCAAAAACATCAAAAATATCTAACATTTACTCGTGAATTTAGTTCATTCCCCATCGCCAATGAAACTAAAAATCAGACAGGAACAACCTAGCGATTACGACCAAACAAAAGAAGTCGTACAACTTGCCTTCGACAAAAAATCAGAATGAACCCTAGTAGAAAAACTTAGAAAAAACCCTAAATTCATCCCAGAACTTTCTCTCGTCGCAGAGATAGATAAGAAAATTGTCTGACATATCCTGATTTTCCCAATCCAAGTAATCGATGGAGACCAAAAGCATGAGATACTTTCGCTCAGTCCAATTTCCGTACATCCTGACTTCCAAGATCACTGAATTTGAACTAAATTAATTATAGAAGCAATAAAAAAATCAAAAAAATTCTGAACCTGAATGATTGTACTATGACATAAAGATTATTACCCCAAGTTAGGATTTCAACCTGCTAGTAAACGAAATATCAAAGCACCTTTCGATATCCCAGATAATGTTTTTTTGGCTATAGAACTCAAAAAAGATTGATTCAAAAAAATATCTGGAATAGTAGAATATCCCAAAGAATTTATGGAAATATGCTAATTTCTAAATACTACAAAGTATTCCTTATCCAAGGAATATATAAATTTCTAAAAACTATGTACAAAGCACCAATACATCAAGTTAACTTGACATGTACTATAAAATATATATTATCTGGAGAATATTTAACATACTCCGAAAAATAATGATAGATATACAAGACTTATTCACTGAAATTCATTCCAAAATTGACGATGAAAATAAGTTTGCTAATGGATTAATAAACCCATCCAAAAGAAAGAAAAAATATTTGGATAAAGTTTTAAAAATGAAATGACAATTATGATACATACTATCAGTAAATGACATGATTTATATGGGTGCTAGAATTAATTCTTTGAGAAAATGAAGAAACGAAAAGGAACTTAATAGTAAGTTCTCCTCCTATACCTCAGAACTAAAAGAACAAATAACTATCCCATATCTATTAGAATTAGAAGCTCAATGAAAAATATGACAAAATATTATAGATCGATGAGCTGGTAACAATCCACTTTCATACAATCTCAAATCAGACCACAATTCAATTCTTATTGAAAAAGTCGTTAACGATCACACACAAAACTCAAATTGAACCTATATTAACTATGACATCAATAAATTAACAAACGAATTCGATACATTTGAAAATATCAATCTTTTACAAAAAGCCTGAAATAAATTTGACTGAAAAAAAGCAGATTTTATGATTTTTTCAGAAATACTTAATTATGGATACACACATAAAATATTAAAAAACACATGTGCTCTTCTAAAAGATTGATGATGAGTTTTAATTGTAAATGAACCAAACAGAGGTCTATCTATCCAATCCAACAATAGAATAAAATCAAATTTTAAATTAATAAAAATCCTAGAAAACTGCGGTTATATGATAGAAGAAAAAAGAATTATATTATCCAAAACAATTTCTTTCTGACATATTTTTTGTGAAACAACTTATTACAATCATCCATATAATGATCAAGGCATTTCAGACAGACAAAGGAAAAACGAACTAATCCTAATTTATGCCACAAAAAAATAATATAAAAAAAATCACCAGATCTTCCAACCTAATGATTTCATTGATAAAATATTATTTAATTTCACAATTGTTTAATTGTATTATTGTCCTTTATACTATCTATAAATTCAGATAATGCTACCTTGTAAACAGAGTTAGATCAAAGAATATATAATTCTGGTCTATTTCATGTACTATCTGGCACCTCTACATCTACCACCTTATTTGTTCATAAATCAAATTGAAATCTAAACACATAAAATAAATCATAATTTGTGGCAAATTGATTTCCATTCTTAGCAGGACGAGATTCGTATACAGTAAATGTTTGGTTTATTTTGTCGAAAAGGAATACATATTTTGATTCAAGTGAACTTATAATTTTCACATCATTTGAGTATTTAGTAGTTATCTTATCTCATCACAAAAGCTTCACTTCACGATTTGCTAGATTGAAAGACGTTGATGGGCTCCTCCAAAACTGAAATAACTTTCCATTATTCCATGTAAGAAATGATGAGTCAACAGCAAAATTTGAAAGATTGGAGAAAGAGGCTCAAGTATTGATAATATATTTTTGTCATCACTGATATACTATTTGAGATCATAATGTATTGCGATATCTAATAGCCAACCAACTATTACCAATAGGACTAACATTTGATTGGAATACATATAGATTAGATTTACCATAAACAGCCAATCATGCTATATTTGCAGGGAAACCATCTGGATCACTTGTAGTCACTGTTTGAGATCCCGCTCTATTCACAGACAATACTTGACTATTTTTAGTCCAACAATAAAATCCATCTTTAAGTAAATTACCATTACATCATTTCAACTCATCATCGGACAAATTATATTCAACCAGGCTTCATCTATTTACATCATTTGCAACTCCAATCATAGATGATTTGGTACCTGCAATATTTATATCTTTCCGATAGGAGATCGTTTTTAGTTCTCCCAATTTACTAATTTCTGATGAATTCAAAGTTATCATTTTTGCTTTTTTGTCTCATGTAGGATCGTCGAATTTATCCAAAGAATTTATATAAGAAATATTAAATCATTTATAGTATTCGGCCTGAAGTAATTTTCTAAGTTGTGCAATATCATCGGGCCATTTACCTTTAGTTTAAAGCATATTTATCTTTTCCATAAGCTCATGATACTTCATAGATTTTTCCTCAGAAGAAGAATCTAAACCCTGAAATAAGAAAATATCTTTTTTAATATCTTCCAAAGTAATATTTACAGATACTCCACCGCTAGTTACCAAACTATCACTATTAGATTTTAGAAATTGAGATAGTAAATTTACCAACATAAATACAATAAGTATCGACAATACAATAACTGTAACCTGATATTTATCTTTAAATAATTTTTCTCTTAGATTTTGAAATCAGAATTTATCATATACATTCTTTACCATTTGATATTTTTTATTTTCTTTTATCTTAGATACGTATCCACCACTTATAGTATATAAAAACATAAATCAAAGGTTAGCTTTATCAATTCTAGAAAGTAATATTTCTTGGATAAACTTAAGTATAGAAACCTCAGTAGAAGATATTGCATCTTCGATATCTTTTATATCGTTATTATCTACCACATCAGCCACTTTAGTACCAGCATATATTATCTCATCATGATTTTCCACATCTCACTCTACAAAGTCTGAAAACAAATCTATTTTTCATCTAGTATTCACCGCATTATGTAGAGAATAGTAAAGTTTATAATCTCTAAAAATCATCACAGTCACGTCCCCTATCATAGAAGACATCAAAACCTGATCAACTATAATCTGACAAAATCATTTAATTTTGAAATATTCAATATCACGAACCTTATCAGCAAAAATCTTTAATTTTGAATTAAGATTTTGCAAAGCAACCTCAAATTCTGTTTTTATTTTATCTATAGAAAGTCCCTCTATATTTATTTTATCCTTTAATTCCACGATGAAATCTTGTATTAATTCCTTCTGATAATCTAAGAATTTATCCGTTTCAAATAGGCAAAATAATTTTATTTTGGATCCATTCGGCAGATCTTCACCGAAAGAAATTGAAAGTTCATCATCTAGAAATAGCACCTTTTTCTCTTTTGCTTGCATATGCACAAAAACTTATAAATATAAATCAGCTACTTATTTTCTTACTTAGACACTCAATCACTCTATCCGAAATTCGGAAATTTTAGATACACATTAGACATATTTATTTTTATGAGTTATTTTTTCAATAGTAAGTAGACAAAAATGTATTTGAATAACATCAAAGTGTCCAAAACCTTTTTGTAATTTCTTTTTGGATCTGAAACAAGCCTTCGAAGCCACTCCAATTTTATATTTCTAATAAGTTTGGGTGCCCTCCTCTGTTCTCATACTCGAAAATCAAATGTTCATCACTGATTCATCACCAATAAGTTAAATTTTTTTACCATATTTTGATTTGCATAAGATCGGATTTCTTGGATCGGATATACTGGTGTAGCTCTAGCTACCAACATTATATAAACAAATCCATTTTGATTTAATCAATCCATTTTAGAAAACTTATCTCGATCAAAGTCGGTATAACCGTCTTGAGCATAGATCACATTAAATCATTTCTTCTCTAAATATAATTCTGTTTTCTCCAATAAATGTGGATATGTACCATACAAAACTAACTTAACCTTATCTTGTCATATTTTTTCTTTCAAATAATCCAAGAAATACGGAGCAAAATCAGTTCAATTTAAGTTTGGTAACCAATATTCTTTACTTTTTATCTTTCAAAATAATCTAGCAAAAAAATAGAAAATCTGCAATGCTATGCCATCAGGCAAAAGAAAGTCTGAATCCAAAAGCGCTTTTTTATAAAACGAATATATATCTTTATCCTTTGTTTTTTTATATCCCTCAAGCAATAGTTTTTCGAAATATCCCAATTCTAAATCAGATTGATGCTTTTCAAATAGCTTTTTAGAAACAACATTCGCAAAATATGCATAATTCAAAGAACAATATCATTTATCTTTATATCTCTCAAATATTTTTTGTGAAACAACATTTATATCATCTATCTCCAATCTACCCAGAAGTTCTTCCATAGCCTTAAAATAGAAATAAATATTTAAAGTCCAAGTTATTCATTTTTAGTTTTTAACTTTTAGTTTTTAACTTTTAGTTATTAATTATTTCAATTCCATCGTAATAATATTTCAAAATCTGCTCCATAGTTCGTCAGTTTTCTGCGAAATAACTTGCTCATTTACCACTAAGTCCCACTCAATGTCATTGGAAAGTTTCACACGATTCCAAATCAAGTCTTCATTTGAGATACGGAGTATCTTTCCATCATCGTTTGTCTTCGGCAGAGAAAGTAAATCCAGCAGAACAACTAAAATAAGGCAAAATAGGAACATATCCATCATAAAGAATAATTTGATTTCTAGTGTCATTCAAAGCAAGAGGAACACTTTTTAATGTTTTTTCTAGTCCCGCTCAAACATATTTCTGAAAGAAATCAGGATGATCTATCGCTTTATAGCTTGCTCATTCTGGAATAGAAGGATGTCTATTTCCTCCATTCATATAAAATATAGCATACATTTTAGATATAAGCATCAATACTTTTTGCTTTTCATAAGGTTCTGTATCACTAGCTTCTGCTATTCAATTCATATATTTTTGGAAAGGCAAATTATTCACCACTACAAACTTCTCATCAAATTTTCATGACGCCGCATTTTTTATCTTATCCTTGGCAAAAATAAGTTTCCCATAAAAAGTGTTTCGACCTATTCCAGCATATGAACGTCTTGTATAGTTTTTTACGCTTACCAATCATCCTGAAGTCATTGAAGATAATTCTATTTTTGAAGGATTTAGACTATTCTCCAATGTATTCAAAGTAATATACAAAAATCCATCATGAGATTCTATCAAGAAATTATCATCTACATAAGATTTTCCATCGATATTTAAATTACATTTATCCTGACAAGTGATTTCTCGTTTATCGTAGTTCTGAGAAAGTTCATATAACAATACAGAAACATTTCATTGCATAATTTGTTTCGCCTCCGGTGCGGTTATCTTATATGTGATTTTATACATATTGGGATCGGCTTTTTTAATATTATTTTGTTTAAAATATTTGTTTTTAAGTGAAGTTATTACCGAATCCAAATCAGACTGTCGAAGCATCAAAACTGAAATTCTTTTCTCTCCATTGGCAGTTTTTACTCTTATTGCCTTAAGTCATGTAGCAGTAGAATTTCTACTCATAGATATATATATTTTACCATTTTTTTGACTACATGAAGTTACATTAAATGAATTATCCTCACTAGCACAAGAAACCACATTGTCAAAATCCCAATCAAAAGAAATATTTCAATCTGATGATTTAATATAATATACTCATTGAATTCTAGTATCAGGGGATGTTATTTTAGTACCAGAATTATTCTTTGTAGAACTACTAGAAGAAGTCAAAGTATAAGTTCTCAATGCATTTTTTACCTTTTGTCTAATATCAGACAATTTTGAATAAACATTTTTACCAGGGCACGCTGTAGTTCCTGCGTCTTTATGTCATATTATTGTATAATTTTCTGTCGAAATCAAATATGGAGTCTTTACATATGCCTTATGATAATCTACTTTTGCATATGGGTTTATTTTATATTTTTTTGCCAAAGCAGTAGTCAATTTAATTAATGCAGCCATTTGTTTAGCCGTGGGTTGGTTAATTTCAAAATTTCCCATCAATGATATTCATAGACTTGGTGTATTATTCCAACTATCATGAGCTCAGACTACTCATTCTCATCAGGCTCTTCCCT
>JAYSML010000055.1:0-3416 GCA_043724745.1 bacterium | reverse complement strand
GAAAGAACCAAAACTGTAAATCCGATTGGATTCTCTGGTCTAGTAAACGCACCGTGACCAGCTCTATGGAAATGTAAGAATACGTCAGGATATTTTCTTCTAAGAGTTTGTACTGCCATTCGACCGGCTGTTGTTCAGTCAATTAGGAAGGCATATGATCATTTTTCCATTCATGAGCTTACTATCATTTCACATCTGGATATCATAGTTTCATAATCTGCTGCAGAGACATTGAATGAATGTACTTTTTTATGTCAGGTTTCTTTAACTGCTTTTTCCATCGCTTCTTTGACATGAGCGACCATTTTGTCATAGGGACAGAAATCTTGATCTGCCTGTGGTTCATCGTTTTTTACGAAGTCTCAACCTCATACTCGAAAGTCGTATGCTACCTCTGCATATTCAGCAGAAGTTAATCCCATTTTGGGTTTTACAATTGTACCCAAGATTGGTCTATCATATACGTTTAGATATTTTCTCATATCATCTAGAGTATAACTTGGTCCATCGTATTGTTCCAACATTGCAGGTGGAAATCGAATATCAAGGATTTTTAATGCATTTATTTCCTTCATTCAGAATACATTTCATGCTACATAGGTTAAAATGTTTTGTACATTACCATTTCTATCAAATAATCTTCGTGGATAGGCTATCCAGACAAGATTTTTTTCTAAATCGATTTTGTAAACTAGTGCATTAAGCATTTTAGAATAAGCTGTTTCTGTTTGTACTAAGAAGTTTGTTCATGTGCTGGATTCGGCAGCTACTTCACAGGCCGCTTGGAGAATATTTAATTTTCCACCAGGTATAAGATGGAAACAAGACAACATGTAGTCTCCGTTTTGTGGATTAGCAAGTTCCATATTGATATATGCTTTTTGATGGTCGTTTAGTGTAGAGATAAGTTCTTGTATTGTCATTATTTTGTTTATGTTAGTCTATAAAAAAGTATATTCACGGGTGTAATTATATATGATTTATATAAAAAAGCAAATTTTTAAAAATAAAATACCTTGAAGGCTTGTAGTTTTAATTCAAAAACTATAAATAAATAATCTGTGGGATTATTTGCAAAAAAATAGGATTGTAGTTATAATGGTAGGGTATTTAGATTTTTAATTAATTATTATATTATTTATGAAAAATGTATTTAGCGCTAAAACGAAGCTTATAGACTTATATGATGGAGAAGAATTGGCAGTGCTTTTGAATGAAGAACAGGCTTGGGAATATGGAATTGGTGTCATGGATAAGGTAACTCTTTCTTATGAATGAAAAGAAATTGTATTAGATGTTGATTTGACACATAAATACGTAGATCATGACGAGGTATGAATAACAAAAGATGTTCGTGAAAAATACTGAATCAAGGCAGGAGAAAGGGTTTCTGTCTGCTATACATCTACAAGCACAAAGGCTATGGATGCTTTGAAAAAGGCAATTAAATGATGAAAACTAACTTATGATGAAACTTATTCAGTAATGAAGGATATTTCAGAAAATCGTTTTACGGATACACTGATTACATATTATTCATCTTTGTGATTTTTCAAAAAAGCTACAGATAAAGAACTTTTTGAAATGGCAAAGGCTATGGCTGAAACTGGGGAAATGCTTCATTTCGATGGAGTAGTAGCTGATAAACATTGTATGTGATGAGTACCAGGTAATGAAACTACTATGATTATGATCCCACTTTTGTCATCGTTGGGAATCAAAATGCCAAAAACTTTTTCAAAATCTATTACAACTCCGGCAGCTACATGAGAATGTGTGAATGTACTTATGAATATTTCATTCTCAAAAAAACAGATTGAAGATTTAGTGAAAAAAAATAATTGTTGTTTAGTGCGATGAGGATGATTGGATTTAGCTCCAGCTGATGAGAAACTTATAAAAGTAGCGTATCCACTAAGTATGCAGTCTTATTCTAGGACAGTGGTTAGTATTATGGCCAAAAAATATGCTATGGGAGTAAACCACTCTTTGATAGATATTCCAGTATGACCAACTGCTAAGGTTCCTGATAAAAAAACAGCTAGACGATTGAAAAAAAGATATGAATATGTAGGAAAAAAACTTGGAATGAAAGTTTGTGTAGAGATTACAGATGCAAAAGAACCTATTTGAGCTGGAGTTGGACCAAATCTTCAGGTTAGAGAAGTTTTGAGAGTTTTGCAACAGCACGAACTTAGACCATTGGATCTACAGAACAAGGCATTGCACCTATGTGCAAAAGTAATAGAGCTTGTAGGTATGGCTAAATGAAAACAAGCATATGAAATGGCTTATCAACAATTAAAATCTGGTAAAGCTTGGTCAAAAATGCAAGAAATTATTAAAGCTCAATGATGAAAAAACCCAAATATAAAATCCGAGGATTTGAAATTGGCAAAATTTAAAAAAGAAGTAAAGGCTGAAAAAGACTGAACAGTCAAAGTGATTGACTTGAAATTGGTAAATCTAGTTACAAGAACATTGGGGTCTCCATTAGACGAGGAGGCTGGTTTGTATCTAACTAATAAACTGTGAGATAAGGTTAAAAAAAATGAAATAGTGTATGTAATGTATGCAAATGATGAAAGTAAAATTAAGATGGCATTGGAATTATTGAAGGGTAAAAAGATGTACGAAATTAGTTAAAAGTTTGTAAAGTTAAAAATATTTAAATAAAAATAAAAAATGGCGGATATTATCGTGACTATGTGACCATCTATATCAAACAAAGAAAACCTTATTAAACTATATAATCTCGGTGTTAGGATTTTGAGATTAAATTTTGCTCATTATACACCTGAATCGGTTAGTCCAATAATAATATTAATTCGTGAGGTGGAAGCACAAATTTGATGAAAATTCCAGCTTATGATGGATTTGGAGTGACCAAGTATTAGAACTTGAAATTTGGAAAAAACTAGATTATATAGAAAGTGAGATAAATTTAAATTATATGTGGATTCTTCTAAGTCTGATGAAAATTCATTATTTTGTGACTATCAATGAATAGTAAATGATGCCAAAATAGGATGATTGGTTAGAATAGAATCTGGTTTATTTGATTGTTTGGTGAGTGAGAAGTGATCTGATTATATCCTTTTGGAAGCAATGAATGATTTCGAAATGACATCTAGGAGGCATGTAAATTTGCCTGATGTACATATAGATTTACCCACTATTACTGAGCAAGATAAGTTAAACTCTTTATTTGCTATCAAAGAAGGCTTGAGTTATATTTCTATTAGCTTTTGTAGAAGGGAGGAGGATATTCGTGGTTTAAGAAGATTTTTGGAAGAAAATGGATGAAATCAGATTAAAATTATTTCAAAAATAGAGAATAAAGAAGGTTTGGATAATATCGATGCGCTATCAGAAGCTAGTGACATAGTGATGGTGGCTAGGGGAGATCTTGGTAC
>JAYSML010000054.1:0-9275 GCA_043724745.1 bacterium | reverse complement strand
GTATAGTTTTTTTTGGTGTAAACCTGTAGATGAAATCTTTTTATGTTGAAAAAAAATAGATAAATCAGATTTGCAATTTTTAAGAATTTATTTTTTTCTTGGTGGATTACCTGTAGTCATATCCTCTGGAAGAACATCCTCGCTCTGTCTGTTTTTGTAACAAAAAAAGCGTTTATATGTTTTCTTTCAAATAATTCTTGAAATTGTTTTCATCGTCGCTCATTATCGAAAAGGATATGTTCAGGATCTACGTATATATTTATAGTCTTTCCGTCTTGAACCTTCTCTAGCGTTTTGAAAATCTTATATAAACTATGATCTTTTTGGAAAAAAATTTTCATATTTTTGTTTTATCCTCAGTTTAAAATCTTTTTGTCTAGTTTTTTCCGTTTTTTATTTACAAACAATAAGAACCCAATCATTATTAGGGTAAAGTATTGTATAATATCAAATGTAACTCAAAATATAGAATAAACTCAGTATTTTGGATATTGCTGAAACATAAATACCACGTTTAGAAGAATCAATAGGGTGATGAATCATGTTATTCATGTACTTGTAATTTTTTTGATGTGTCTATGTATCCTAAGTGAAAATAAAGCTATCAAAGATAATATAGATAGGAATATTCATATAGGATAAACTGATGAAAACTTATTTCGTTCGCTTTCTGAGTGTAGGGACTTGACTGCAAAAACTCATTGCGTGGTCTTACCTATAAAATCATCTCAAAAAAATAAAAATATTCACAGGGTAATTAGACTGAAAGATATAGAGTAGAAAAAAATATCTAACCAGATTTTTTTATTCTCAAGTCTTTTTACCTTTCTAAGAAAGATGCTTATGGCAAGGATAAATCAGAATGCCAATCATATGAAATGAAATTTATATCAGTGTGGGAATAATATACTGGCTATATCTTGTAATGTTTGAGGAATAATTGTATTTTGTAGAGCAAAACTGGTATATGAACCGAATAAGTATGGTAGTAATATTCATAATGGAAGTCGATAAAATAATTTCCAGAAATCCTGATGATATTTTTTACAGAAATATGCACTTGCAGCTAGGAATGTTATACAGCTCAAGACTATACCTATTCATGTCATGGATAGTTTTTCACCAAAAATGTGAATATATGGATACATGTTCATAAGAAGATATAAAAGTTAATTAGCATATAAGTCGCTTTGGAACTTATAACTTTCTACTTTAAAATTCTTGTACCGCAAAGTAATGGTTCCAATTTTATGAATTTATTTTTCTATCTTAAAAATTGTATGATTTTAGTTTCTCTAATACCCGTAAGTCTTATAATTCCAGGATAATCTAACTTTTCATCTATCTTGTCTCATATAGCTTTTAATAATTTCTCTACATCTATATCTGGTATATCATGAGGGTTAACATAAACCATAATTTCTCTTCATGCCTGCATGATATGTACTTTATCAATTCATGGAATTTCGTAAATAAGCTTTTCTAGCTCTATCATTTTATCTATAAATAATTCCTTTGTATTGAATCTAGCTCATGGTCTGGATGCAGATATAGCATCAGCGGCAGTTACTACTCGAGATATTGGATTGTCTATTGGAACGTCGTAATGATGAGCCTCTGCAGCATTGATAATAATCGGATCCATTCATCGCTTTCTGAGAAGTTCTCATCAGATCAAGGCATGAGATGCTCATGTAGTAACTGTGATTTTTCATATATCGTGAAGTAGTCCGGCCTTTTTGGCCAGTGTAGAATCTAATCCAAGTTCTGTAGCTATAGCTTCTGATATTTTAGCTACCTCTATACTGTGAGATCGTAGATTTTGACCATAGCTATATCTGAGATAGTATTGTCATATCATCTTTACTATTTCAGGCTTCATCATTGTAAGATTTAGTATTGTAAGAGCCTCTTTTCCTTTCTCTATAAATAGATTTTCAAGGTCAGCCATTACTTCATTATAGGTTTTTTCGATATAGAATGGATTTATTCTGCCATCTTTTACCAATCTCTGCAATACATTAGCGGCTACATATCTTTTTTCTGAATCGAAAGAAGATAATCTAACCAAAAGAGGCGTATCATCTACTATTAATTCTACTCAAGTTACTTTTTCAAAAAACGATATATTTCTACCTTCTCTACCTATAAGCTTTCATTTGAAATCTTCATTTGGAAGATCTACGGTTTTTGTTGTGAATTCGTTTACGCTATCCACTGCTATTCTAGGTAATGCTCTAGCTACTATCATAGCAGACTCTTTATCTGCTTCTTCTTTTTTGATAGTCTTGAGCTTCTCTATGAATTCTATTAAATCTCTTTGGTATTCCTGTTCTACGTTTTTGAATAGAATATCTTTTGCTTCTTCCTTGGATAAACTAGCTACTTCAGCTATTTTTTCCATTTGCCTTACGATAGATTCTTCCAATTCTTTTTGTTTATCGGATAATTTTGTTTTTTCTTCTTCTAGTCTCTCTAGTTTTTCATCCATTTTTTCTTCTCTAGCAAGCAATCTATTTTGGATTACTTCCATTTTTTGTAACCTTTGATCTTCGATTTTCTGTGCCCTCTCCTCTGCTTGTAGTAAAGATTTTTCTGATTTCTCCTCTGCTTGTAATATAATTCTTTCGGTTTTTTTCTTTGCCTCTGCTAGCATTTCCTCTTCAATTTTTTCTACATTCTTCATTCTTTCTTTAAACTTTATTGCCTTTTCTGTTAATGATCTTTTGTAAACATAATAACCTGCTGCACCTCATAGTGATATAGCAACTACATATCCTATAATGATCGATATTGTCATATTTCAAATTTTTAAAACATAAAAAATAATATCAAAAAATGTTCGAATTTTGTTATATGGTTTTTGAATGCAATTTGCAATAAAAAATTACTTAGAATCGAAGATTTCTTTAATATCAAGAAAACTCAGTTCCTCTAAACGCTTTTTTTGTAATTTTTCTGGTATAATATAAAGCTTTTTCTCTTGCTTGATTGAAATCTTTTGGATTGCATTGAGAGTTTTTCTGCTAAATGGAGAATAAATATCTAGAAATTCCATAAAGTCTCAGAAATCTATATCTGGAAGTTGGGCCGAAGGAGTCAGAGAAATTAAACAACTTTTGACCTTGGGAGCGGGAGAAAATGATTTTGGTCAGATACCTTTGAGATATTTTACTTGGTAAGCAAAATTTAATACCCACCGAAGATATGATTTTTTGTTGGCAGATGAACATATCTTTTGTCAGACCTCATCTTGGACCATAAATATTCATCATGCGAATTCCTGCTTTCAAAGTCAGAAAAACTTGGTTAAAATAGGGGAGGTGATATAATAGGGGAGATTTCAGATAACAATAGTTTGTGATGGCTTTATGGAATATTTAGACAGACATGAATATGGATCTACATGCAAAACGTCTTGATTGATAATTTCTGTGAAGTTTAATTCTGACTCTTCTTTTTTGGACTGAAGTTTCTTGGCTAGGTCAGAATCCTTTTCTATAAGTATAAAATTAGAAGAAATCTGGTCTATAAGTTTGGTAATCGCTCATTTTCATGGTCAAATCTCTATGATGCAGTGAGAATCGGTTTCATGAAAAAGCTTAGAAACCTTGTCAGCAATATAGGATCTAACCTTGGAATCTGTAAGGAAGTTTTGTCAAAGATATGTTCACAAAATAGTTTATAGTTAAAAACTAAAATTTAAAAACCTAAAACAGTACACTATAAGTTTTTAGTTACTAGTTTTTAGTTTATTTATCCTGTCGTCTAAACTGGGGTGGGAAGACAATAAATGAAGTCGGGTTTTTCATCAAGCAATTTTTAGGCTAGCTACTTCGTCATTTTTGGTCTGAATATTTTTTGTTATCAGTTTGAGTTTTTCAAGTGCTGATATCATATTTTGTTTGCCTACAAATATTGAGCTTCACGCATCTGCTATATATTCTCTACGTCTAGAGAATCACATAAGGACAAGCATTCATGCAAATCATAGAAGCATATCTAATAGGTTTACGACTAGAAAATATCATATATAACCAAGTCCATTGTCATCATCACTTTTCATTGCCCTGTCTATGGCGAATGCTATGACTCTAGCTAAAAAAATGACAAAGGTATTTATCACTCACTGAAGTAGTGTCATCATTACCATATCTCAATTTAATATATGTGACATTTCATGTCAAATGACCCCTCTAATTTCATCTTCTGTCATCTGATCCATTAGCGATGATGAAACAGCTACTAAACTATTGTCTTTGCTAGATCAAGTTGCGAAAGCGTTTGGTTCTGGTGAGATGTAATATCAGACTTCTGGCATTTTAATATCGTTTGTCCTAGCCAAATCCTGGATTAAAGTATAGACAGTATTTATCTTTGAATTTGATGAGTTTGGGGAAGTGATAAGTTGGATTTTATATAATTTTTTGACAGTCCATTTACTTATAAGTAGACTTATAAAAGATCATGCAAATCAAAAAATTAAGGAGAATATAATCAATCCGGTATAATCTGCAGGATTGGATAAAATTTGGATTCAGAAGAAATAATTTAGCAGTCGAATTATGATATTTATGGCGATGATAATTGCTATATTTGTAGCAACGAATAGAAATATTTTTTTGATTGTGGTCATTTGGTATGGGTAGATTTAAAGAAATACATTTGTGCTGGATATTTATAAAAAAGAGTAAAGTCTTTTCAAGCTAAGAATGTATATAAAAATTGACTATAAATTGGGAATGGAATATAATCAGATTAGTTTATATTTTTGTATTGGAATGAGCGAAAAATTAGATTATTATAAATTGGACTGTGAAAAAATCTTGGAGATTTTGAAAAGCAATAAAAACTGACTTAAGACTGAGGAAATAAAGATAAGACTTGATACTTACTGAAAGAACATACTGAAAGTAAAAGCAAAGACGGCAGAATGGTTAAAGTTTTTACAACAGTTTAAAGATGCCCTAATTATACTTCTGATAATAAGTGCTTGAATCTGTGTGTATTTGCAAGATTATAGATGAGCTACTATTTTGTCGATAATAGTTGTTTTGAATGCTATAATATGATATGTTCAGGAAGCTAAGGCCGAGAAAATAATGCAGTCGTTGAAAAAAATGTTATATCCGACAGCTAAGGTAAAAAGAGACTGAATTTTGATTGAAATAAAGAGTGAAGACCTAGTACCATGAGATATAATTTATATGCAAGAATGAGATAGTGTACCAGCAGATCTTAGAATATTTGAGGAAAATGAACTTTTGGGAAATGATTTTTCGCTGACAGGTGAGTCGAATCCTATTAATAAATTCACTCATGCAATACCTGGTGATGTACCACTAGGAGAAAGAAATAATTGTCTATGGATGTGAACTACTGTAGCGGTCGGAAGTGCATGGTGAATAGTTATAGCGACATGAATGGACACAGAACTTGGTAAAATTGCAAATATGTCTCAGGAAGTTCAATTGGAAGCTACACCACTACAAAAGGAAATGACAAATATTGCTCAGAAATTGAGTATATGAACCATAATCCTATCAGTGATATTGGTGATTGTGGCCTTATTGGCACACTTTACTATTACGGAAGCATTTATTTTCGCTGTGGGAATAGCTGCATCTATGGTACCGCAATGACTACCAGCACAGGTCAATATAGCATTATCGCTGGCTGCATGAAGATTGGCGAAAAACAAAGCTCTTGTAAAACAACTATCGTCCGTGGAAACATTGTGATGTGTAAATGTAATTTGTACTGATAAAACGTGAACACTGACAAAAAATGAGATGACGGTCAGAAATATTTTTTTGGGTAATAAATTGTATGAGATAAGTGGAGTTGGTTATGAAACAGTCGGAGAACTATATGATGATAATAAAAATTTGGTGAATAAGAGCGAATTGGTAAATAAACGGAAACACTTTTTCAATACATTATTTATGGATAGTAATGCTAAGGTAAATCCGCCCGATAATGAACATCCTTTATGGCATGCTATATGAGATCCTACGGAAGCCGCATTGGTAAGTTTAGCCGAGAAGGTTGGACTAAATACAGATAAATTGGATAGTGATAATAAAGAATTGCATCAATACTGATTTGATTCTGTGAGAAAAATGATGTCTAGTATACGTGCAATAGATGGAGAGATAATGGTTTATCTGAAATGATCTCCAAAGTCAGTTTTGGAAAAATGTAATGAAATATTTGATGGAAAAGAAATTAGAAAAATCGAAGAAAAAGATAAAGAAGATATTATGAATAAGGTGGACGAATTAGCTTCGCAAGCAAGGAGAAATCTTGCAATAGCGTATAGAAAGTTGGATAAATATGATCGTAACGAAATAAAAATGGAAGAGGTGGAAAGTAATCTGATTTTCTTGGGATTTGTAAGTATAATAGATCCCCCTAGAGAAGAAGTTTATGGAGCTATAAAAACCGCTTATGAATCTAAGATAAAGGTTATAATGATTACATGAGACTATTGATTGACCGCTGAGGCCATAGCAAGAGATATAGGATTTGGGAAAGACGAAGAAATAAGAACCATAAATTGAGATGAATTGAAAAACTTGTCTGATATAGACCTGGCGAAACACCTAGTAAATGATAGATATATTATATTCTCCAGGACAGCACCTGAGGACAAAATGAGAATAGTGAATTTATTGAAGAAAAACCAGAATATAGTTGCAGTAACAGGAGATGGAATCAATGATGCGCCAGCGTTGAAAAATGCTAATATATGAGTAGCCATGGGTAAGATTTGAAGCGATGTCGCCAAAGAAGCGTCAGAGATAGTATTGATGGATGATAGTTTTAACACCTTGGTGTATGCAATCAAGGAGTGAAGAATTATATATCAAAATCTGAGAAAAACAATTTTGGCATGCATCACTTCCAATGGATGAGAGTTGTTCGCTATATTGGCGAGTCTGGTCGCGAAAAGTATTTGGAAAATACCATTAGCAATAAATCCATTACAAATACTAGCTATAGATTTGGTATGAGAAATGTGACCTTTGATGGCACTGACTTGGGATCCAGCAGATAAAGATATTTTGACAAACTGACCTAGAAATGTAAGTAAACATGTTATAGATAAAGCCGCAATTATAGATCTGATTTGGTCTGGTTTTATGATGTGAATATTGGCGTTTATAAATTATATTTTGTACTTCGTGATCAATGACGTTTCTCCTATGTGAGTATGAGCAAGTACTTGAATTTATTTGACTGCAACGTCCATAACATATACAAGTATAGTCCTAGCCCAATATATGAATATACTATCTCGTAGAGCTGGAAACAAATCAGTTTTTAGCAGTTATCTTCGATCAAATAAAAAATTATTATGATCATTTGTTTTGTCTATTTGAATGATTTTGACATTAGTTTATGTGCCGGCAGTAAGCAATTATTTTGGATTCGGTAGAATGAATCTAGTGGATCGAGCTTATCCGATAGTTGCATGAATAGTTTTCTTGGTAATAAGAGAGATAGGAAAATTAAGTAAAAGAAATTCATTAAAAAGCTAAGAGTGAAATTTGGTTTGAATAAAAAAAATAAAATCATATAAGGATGTTAATGAGGGTTTTTATATTTTAATTTTTGGAAAAATGAAAAAAACATTAGCAAATTTAGCTGCTGCGTTCGTTGGTGAATCACAGGCTAGAAACCGTTATAATATGTATGCAAGCATAGCAAGAAAAGAATGATACCTACAAGTGGCAGAAATTTTCGAAGAAACAGCTGAACAAGAAAAAGAGCATGCATCTTGGTTTTTCAAAATGATACAACAATTGGAAGAAAAAATGTGAAAAAAAATCTGAGAAATGAATATAGAAACAACAGTTCCTATCAAGAGAGCTACTACACTTGAAAATTTGGGATATGCAGTAGATGGTGAAACTCATGAATTTACTAGTATGTATCCAGAGTTTGCAAAAATTGCAGAAGAAGAATGACTAATGGAAATAGCAGTTAGAATCAAAAGTATAGCAAAGGCTGAGTCTCATCATGCAGATAGATACCAGAGATTGCTTGATCAAGTAAAATCTGAAACCGTATGGAAAAAGGAAGAAGAAGTAGAACGAGTTTGTAGTAAATGTGGATATATACATAAATGAAAAAACGCACCTGAAGCATGCCCTTCTTGTGGACATGAAAAGGAATATTTCGAAGTTAGAAACGAGATATACTAGTTAATAGTTAATAACTAATAACTAATAATATTAAGCTTTTCATTTTTAATTTTTAGTTTTTAGTTTTGGAAAACAATATAAATCATATACCAGTAATGATGAATGAAGTTTTGTCAACGATCAAGCCTGATTATAATTTTTTGGTAGATGGAACGTTATGACATGGATGACATAGTAGTGAAATTTTGAGAAAATTTCCCAATGTGAGGATATTGTGACTAGATGTGGATGAAAACATGATAAAGAAAGCTAGAGTGAAAGTAGATGAATTCTGAGATAGAATGACGGTGATGCACTCATCTTATGCCAAACTCGGTGAATGCCTGAAAACACAATGAGGAGAAAAAGCTGATTGGATTTTTCTGGATTTGGGGGTAAATTTGGAGCATTTCAAAGATAGCTCTAGATGATTTTCGATAAAGGGTAATGCTGAATTAGATATGAGATTTGATATGAGTAAATGAGATAAGGCAAGTGATATATTGAATAATCGATGATTGAAAGAATTAATGAATATATTTATTAAATACTGAGACTTCACAGAGAAAAAATCTGAGGAACTTGCATTGGCAGTATTGAAATATAGAAGCGTAAAAAAGATAGAAACTACATATGAATTTAGAGAAATTCTGGCTAATCATTGATTGGGAGAAAAAGCATGTGCTGTAATTTTCCAAACACTGAGGATTGCCACTAATTGAGAATTGGATAATCTGGATATATTTTTAAATACTTTTCAGGAAGGCTTGACAGAGGGAGGAAGATGTGTAATATTGACGTATCATAGCATCGAAGATAGGATGGTGAAGCTGAAATTCAGAGAACTAGATGATGGATGAAATTTCCAGCTGGTTTACAAAAAGGTAGTATTTCCACATTATTTGGAGGTACAAAAAAACAAAGCAGCTAGAAGTGCCAAAATGAGAGTAATAGAGTTAGTTAAAAACTAAAAACTAATAGTTAAAAATGTTTATAAAAACTATAAGCATGAGACAAGAAAGTATCTTGAAAACTAAAAGTTATGAATTTGCAATTAAGATTGTAAAATTATATAAAAATTTGTCT
>JAYSML010000053.1:0-6740 GCA_043724745.1 bacterium | reverse complement strand
ATTATGGATAAGTTAAATATTGATTGTATTTGTCCATTCATTATATACAAAACCGTATTTATAAAAATAATTCACAAAATGAAACAAATAATTCATATCCATGGCTGAGATTGCTACCGTAATGAAGAGGATTTCTGTAAATCCATAGAAGCCAAAATTTACGAACCTTTCAAAGAAAGGAAAAGACGAATAAATCGACTTAGAGAAAAGCTTGCTGGTGAATACGAAATGTTTGATCCTGATATGCCGCTTTACCAAAATGCTACATATAAACCATGGAAAATCTGGTTTGAAAAAATATTTCCTTTCTTAAATGGCGAAGAATTGGTAATAACAGGTGGTTCATTATGAGTTACCTTTCTAGCCAAATATCTTAGCGAAAATAAATTCCCTTTGCTTATAGGTAAAAAGATTAATCAACTTCACCTCATCGCTTGAGTATTCGATAGAACAGATTTAGATGAAGAAGATTATTTAGCCGATTTTATTTTCGACCCAACCCAGCTAAAAAACTTAGAACAACAGGTTGATAAAATTTTTCTATATCATTCCAAAGATGATCCATCAGTTCCATTTTCTCATGTTGAGAAATTCAAATCCTATCTGCCCAATGCTATCTTAACTAGTTTTGATGATAGATGACACTTTTTCAATGAATCAGAATTTCCAGAAATTTTACAAAACATAAAATCAGATTAAAAACAAGATTGTCAATTACGACTTGAAAGTACATAACAAATATGTAAAAAGTAAACATGTATGTTTATTATAAATGTACTGAGTTAGATAAAAAAATAAAATAATCAAAAAAAAATTAAACCAATGAAAAAGATTACTTTAACCGTGGCCCAGTTCTTGATTCTTGTAAAAGTGCAAAACGAAGTAACCTTTGCTTATTCTGAGCCTGATGACTACATTGAAGCAAATGCAGCCAAAGAAGGCGCAACAGAAAATCTCGATGAGGAAATGCCTGAGTTGATATTGTCAACAGAAGTATTCGACGACGTGATTGATTCCGTTCAACATTACAAAGATGAAGAATTGGAAGAAAATGATCCCGAAATGCCAGCTGTTATGGAATTATTGGAAAAACTACAGGCCGTTGAAGAGGAACCGGTCGAAGAAGTTACCGAAGAAGAAGTTACCGAAGAGAAACAACCTGAATAGTCGGGTAAGACCTAAGTTAGTTATCTACTAGCTTCGAAAAGGAGGACGTAATGTAATTCGAGTTTTTTCGATACAATACGGTCCTCCTTTTTTCAATCTTGAAATAATCTATCATATACATAAAAGATAGTTCATTATAACCGTAATTATTCCTCTAAATTTATTTCTCCAATTTCCCTATGAAACGAATTATCCCAATGATATTTCTAGTTATCTTCGAATCTGTAGCAGATATTTTTGCCACCAAGCGATCCGAAAATCAAATTCATCGACGATGAGCCGCTGCCTTATTTTTTTATTTGGTCTGCAATACATTTCGGCTTTTTGCTTTGAAAAATGGTTCATGACTAGGTAGAGGAGCCGTAATATTTTCTGTGGTTAGTGCCATATTAGCAGTTTTTATATGAATATTTCTATTCAAAGAACACTTCACAACTATGCAAATCGTCGGCATCTGATCATGACTTATTTCAGTAGTTTTATTGACTATTTAGCCAATGACATCAAATATTCATATTTCCAATCCACAGGAATTCCAAAAAAAATTAAATCTGATTATAGATTGAGGTAGTCAGTATTTTCATGTGATTGCAGATTTCGATAGAACCTTGACCAAGGCTTTTGTTGATGGCCAGCCAAAAACATCTTTGATTTCTATCATTCAAGATAAATGATATCTTGGTCCAGAATTTACTCTCAAATCCAGGGAAAATTTCAATAAATATCATCCCATAGAAATTGATCCATCGATTTCCTTAGAAGAAAAAAAACAGGCAATGCATTCTCGACGAAAGGATCAATTTAAATTAATTCTCAAATCCTGACTAACAAAGGTCATCATTAAACAAGTTGTAGACTCAGAAGAAATTCCTTTCAGGCAAGGATGTGAAGAAATGTTTGATCTACTAAAAGCAAAAAATATTCCTCTAATTATATTTTCTTCCAGCGGTATGTGATACGAAGGTATTTACTATACTTTGGAGAAAATAAATAAACTTGCTAATAATATCCATATCATATCAAATGCCTTTATTCGAGACGAAAATGACAAAGTTATTGCAATCAGAGAACCAATAATTCATAGTTTAAATAAGGACGAAACTGCTGTTCGTGAATTTCCAATCTATCAAGAAATTAAACAAAGAAAAAACATTCTCATTCTATGAGATTCTCTATGAGACGCAGATATGGCAAATGGTTTCGACTATGAAAATATTTTGAAAATCTGATTTCTCAATCATGATTCTCCAGAGAATAGAGCATTATTTCTATCTAAATTCGATATGTTAATCCTTGGTGACTGACCAATGGATGAGGTTAATAAATTACTTCAACTAATAGTGAAAAGTGAATAGTGAAAAATATATGAATTTTATTCTATGATTATTTTTAGTTATTCATTTTTAGTTTTTCACTAACTTTTTAACTAAATGTAATATTTCATTTCATCATTGATTCTCCAGCTTCTTCGTCCCTATCGGATTTCCACACTTTTTTTCCATTATTTTCAACTATTTTTGGTCTAGCTACTTGGGGCTCTGTTTCGTCTTTCATACTCAATGCTACTTTTTCTCTTTCCAAATCTATGTCTATTACTCTAACCTTTACCTGCTGTCATACACGGACTACTTCTATAGGGTTGGCAACGAAATAATTTGCCATCTGTGATTTATGCACTAGCCCATCGCTATGTAAACCAATATCTACGAACGCTCAGAAATCAGTTACGTTTCTCACTATTCAATCCAATTTTGTTCCTATTACCAAATCTTTTATATCCAAGATGGTGGATGAAAAACACGGTGCCTCTAATTCATCTCTAGGATCCAGTCCCGGTCTTTGAAGTTCAGCCAATACATCTCTTAGTGTTTCTAGTCAGATTTCGTATTTTCCAGATCGTTCTACAAGTTTATTTTCCGGGTGTTTTTCTACATTCATAGGTAATTTCAAATCTTTTTTCTTTATTCCAAATTCATTCTCTATCAAAGAATAAACCTGTTTATGTATTTCAGGATGGATTCCGGTTTCATCCAAAATTTCCTTTCCTCATTTTATCCTCATAAATCCTATGGCCTGTTCGTAAGCCTTAGGACCCAATCATTTTACCTTTTTTATCTGTGCCTTGCTAGTAAATTTTCCATTAGCATCTCTATATTCTACTACGTTTTTTCCTACAGTTTCGCTTAGTCCAGCTATATATTGAAGCAAGGTATAACTCGCAGTATTTACATCTACTCATACACTATTTACTATATCTTCTACCTTTTCTTCCAGTTTTTCTTTTAAATATTTTTGATCTACATCATGCTGATACTGTCCTACACCAATCGATTTGGGATCTATTTTAGTCAGTTCTGCCAATGGATCCTGTACTCTATGTGCTATACTTATTGCTCATCTAATTGTTACATCTAAATCAGGATATTCATCTTGTGCTAGTTTAGATGCTGAATATACAGAGGCTCCAGATTCTGATGTTATCATATATTTTACTTTCAGATTATAGTTTTTTATAAATTCATTTACTACTTTTTCAGATTCTCTAGAAGCAGTTCCATTCCCTATCACTATCAAGTCTATCTTGTATTGGTCTACTAGTTTTTTCAAAACTTCTCGAGCTTCTTTCACCTTATTCTGTGGCTCAGTAGGGTATATAACTGTTTTATCCAAAAATTTTCCAGTCTGATCTACTACTGCCAACTTACACCCGGTCCTAAATGCTGGATCGAACCCAAGTACATTCATTCACTTAATAGGAGGAGTAAGAAGTAGATTTTTTAAGTTTTCACCAAAAACCTTAATTGCAGATTCATCTGACCACCTTTTTTTATCAGATCTAATCTCTCTTTCTAGAGATGGCATAAGTAATCTATGCAGACCATCTTCCAATGCTTCCTGTAAATAACATATGCTAGTTCAGTGTTTTTTTGGGAAGAAAAAACTGGTAGTGGATTCCCAAACTTTATCCTGAGAGAACTGTAGTTTAACTCCTAGTTGTTTTTCGGTTTCGGCTCTAGATATAGCTAGATATGCATATGATGGCATCTCCGATATTTTCTTACTATAATTACCATATATTTTATAAACTCATTGTTCTTGAAATGTTTTTGTTTTCTTACATTCCACCATGCATGTATTATCTTCCCTGCTTTTTATTTCATCTCTAAGATCAGCATGATCTGAAACCGCTTCCGCCACAATATCTTTTGCTCATTGGATAGCCTCTTCTTTATCTTTTACACTTGTTTTTACGTCTCCCGTATCATTCACAAATTTTTCAGCTTCCATTTCAAATTCTTCTTTACTTAGTTCTGCTTTAGCCAAAATATTTGCTAATGGCTCCAAACCTTTTGCTTTCGCTATAGTGGCCTTGGTGTTTTTTTTCTCCTTAAATGGTCTATATAGATCTTCTACCCTAGCTAAGGTTTCGGCTTCCATTATTTGTTTTCTAAGTTCATCAGTCATCAATCATTTCTCGTCTATCAAACGTATCACATCAGCTTTTCTAGATTCCAAATTTCTTGTATAGCTATACAAATCGTTAAAATCCCTCAACTGTTCATCAGTAGCTCATTCTGTCAATTCTTTACGATACCTAGCTATAAACGGTACCGTATTCCCCTCATCCAATAGTTGTATAATGCTACGAACTATATTTGGCGCTATACCAACTTTCTTACTTATAATATTCACTAAATCTCCCATATTTTATACATAAATAATAAATCTGATTTGAAATCAGACTATAAAAAATAGTCAGGAAATAACAATTCCATTTTTAAATTAAGTTTATTCGAATGTTGTTACTTGTACTTAAAAAGCTTTCTAATTTTATCTGTATTGATTTTTTTACGCACAATACTTAGATATTTAGCGATTTCCTGCTTGTCTTTTTTGTCTCAGACGCTATTTTGGATTAGATAATCTATAACTTCCCCTTGGTGCATCTTTTTTGGTATTACAATATTTTTGAAAAATGCTCTATATGATTTTTCCTCAATCGATATAAGAATCGCATCACAATCTATATTAATTGTTATTTCCTTGCCACAATTTCATTCAAGCTTTGGTTTAAAAGTTATTTTTATATTTTTAAACGGTTTTTCCTCTATATGTTCAGCAAACAAACCAGTATCTAAAAAATATTCTATTTGTTTTCTACTATGTAGTTCCTTTTCTTCATAAATATCATCCTTTTTATCTATTTTACGTATAATACTCTCGTCGTGTTCTCAAAAAACATCAGCACAGTATTTTTCTCCTTGAAATTCCAAAATAACCATAGAATGTCATTCTATATCTGAATATAAATCAATATGATTTTTAATCTGAAGTCATTTATCTTTCAGTTTCTCAAAAAGTTTATCTAGAAATATAGCCCAATGATGACAACTACCTCATCAAATTTGGCTTCTATAAAAAAGTTGTCGTTCTTTACCATATATATTATGAGTAGCTTGTTGTCAAAGACTCATTTTTTCATATTCTCTTAGAGATTGTATAGGTGCAGTATTATAAAACTTTTTAATATGCATATTTGAAAAAATCGAGTTCAGAAAACGACATGTCTGATTAAAAAATTCTTTTTGTGACTCCGGAGTTGCATCCAGTTTTTTTGTGGAAATATTAATCATTTTATTCAATATATGATCTATCTTTATTTGAAATTCTTCAGTTGGGTTTTCCAAAGTGTGATTGATATGATTTACTGTTATTATAGAAAGATGTCTTTTAATTTGTGGTATTTGATTTTCACTATCGATCCCATTACATTTATCCATCACTCAAATAATTATTTATTCCAAATAAAAAAGTAAATTAATTGAAATAAGTATATTCAATATTTTTTTATTGTCAAAAAAATAGAGAAACATCGTTCTCCATGACTTCTAAATTATCCTTATATTATTATTCCTTAGTTCTTTTTGGTCCAATTCTTGATTCTTGTTTTGCTAGTTTTCTAGCTCTACCAGTCTTTCCACTAGATCTAATTCTATCAGTTCTGATTGCTCTTTTCTCCTTGCTTTCTTCATTTCATTCATCTCTATTCTTAAACCTAATAACTAGAGGAACTCATACAAATCCCCAAGTTTTTCTTATTACGTTTTCTATCCATCTCTTGAAAGAAAAATTTGCTCTATCTTTTTTATTTACGAAAACGATAAAAGTCGGAGCATTTACATCTATTTGAGTCATATATAGGATCTTACAGATTTTGTTTTTTGGGAATCTAGGTGGTCTAGCGATAAATTCAGATCAGACTATTTTATTTATATCACTAGTTTCCACTCTCTTGTAATTTTCTTTATGAATAAGATTTACCATACGTAATAAATCATCTATTCACGTACCGTCTTTGGCAGACATATTCATAATCGGTATATATGGAGCAAAATTAATTGCTGCCTGAGCCTGAGCTATTATAGATTCCTGAGCTTTTTTACTCACCAAATCACTCTTGTTCATCACAAGGATCATAGGCAGAGCCAGATTGTAAATTTCAGCCAAAAGCGTCATATCTCTATGAGAAACGCCAACTGTTCCATCTATTACAAATGCCACTATTGGTCTTA
>JAYSML010000052.1:0-4227 GCA_043724745.1 bacterium | reverse complement strand
TAGCTTATCAGGCCAGTCTATACACTTAATTTAATATCTTACTTCTTAAGTAATAGAAATTGTTTCCTTATATTTTCTATCATTATCTTGGTTTCTTCATTATATGTTTTCCATAAAAAGTTTTCTCCACATACAATTTTGGGATTTTTTAAAATATTAGAATTAAGAGCGCTATAGTTTTTTTTCATTATCTGTATGGTTTTCTTCTGTTTTTCAAGATTAGTTCTAATACTGGAATTTTTAACAAGCGGTATAATGCCTTGTAAAGATATATTTATCTTCTCTAATGTATTAACTTTTTCTATAGAATCTATTTTAATTTGATTTATCTTTTCCGCAAATCATGATTTCTGATCACAAGAAACGACAGTTCAAGTTTTCTGAGTTTTGTTTTCCTCCTTATTAGTAGTTTCAGTTTGTTTTTTATCTGCACTGCTTTTGCTTGGGAAAATCTTCTCTTGTAGTTTTTCTACCCAATTTTTATTTTCTACTTTATTCTCTTCTTGTTTCTTCGAATTTTCCTTAATTGATTCTATTTTTCCTTTATTACTAGATTCCACTCTTACATCTTCTGCTGAAGTATAGGCCAGAAACATTAGGAAGAACGCCATTAAAAAACTTAATTTGACAAATGATTTCATTTATATCAACTCATTAAATATTTAAAATACTATATTACTATCTTGATTCAAATGCTGAGCCAAATCGTTTAATCCAATTTCAGCTTCATTTAATTTTGTCTGCAATACATTATCACTCGAAGTATCATTTATCTGGCTTGTTTTAGCCGTATAAAGTTCTGTCTGTCTATCAGACCCTTCATGATTATTATTTAAATATAAATACGATCCAGTAATCACAATCATAAGCACAAGTACTGGCACTAACATCCTATATTTTATCATATATGTCAGACGAAATCCTTTGGGCTTGATATTTACTTTGGACATTACATCTCATTTCACCCAATCCGGAGTGTCTTGTATAGGGAAATAATCTTTTTTTATCATTTTACGTAATCTTATATTGTAAAGTTTCTATATTTTAATTTAAAAATATATCTGGATCCATACCTTCATTTATTATTATTTCTTTCAGTTTTTTCTTTCATTGCAGGACTAATGTACCAATGGAATTCTTATTACTTTGTTGTATTTCTGCTATTTCATCATAAGACTTGCCCTCATAGTATAGTAAATACAGCACAGACCTATATCTTTCTTCCAATTTCATAAGGTATTTCTTGATCAGTTTTATTTTGTATTGTGTATCTACTTTCTCCTTTTGTTTTTTATCTTCTGGATCGCTATATTTTTCCAATTCTTTGGGTATAACTGTATCTTGATTTTGATTTTTCCTTATTCGATCTATCGATGTATTATGCGCTATCCTATATAAAAGACTTTTTAGATTATCTATATTATTCTCTTTGATTATATATTCATACGCTTTGATAAATACATCTGAGAGTACCAAGCCAGCCTCCTCAGAGTTGAAATTCAATAGAGTCAAAATATAGTTATAAAGCGTCTTATTATACCTATCGTAGATAACCTCAAATGTCGAATTGTTACCTCCGACTATTTGTTTTATTATCTGGGTATCCGACAGCGAATGCCAATCTTTATCTAAAAAGAATATTTTTTTCATAGGCTTTTAAGTTCCGCGATAAATACTCATCTTATAAATATTCATTATCCGAAGTATAGTCGAAAAAAAACTATAAAGATTTTGTAAAATAATGCCAATATGTCATTATCCTTATGCCAGTCAATTTTTAGGGCGAAAATTTGTCTATAGTTTTTTTCAAAAACCACAAGTGATCTTTTGGCATGAAAAGTTGTTCATAAATAATCCTATGGATTATTTGCAAAAAAAACACATTCCGAATATAATTTAGATGGGGTAATTTAGCTATTTCATCATACATCAATGTGAGAAAAAAACAGTTCCAAAAATAGTAAACTTTCAAGGATAAAACACCATATAATTCATCATTCTCAGAAAATTAGAACACATATCCACAAGCATCATAAAAAATATATATCCTGATCAGTTCTATATGCTGTTTCACATGTTTTGATTTTAAAAATCTTGGCATTGAAATTTCTTGTATTCAAACTTTTCATCGCTGGATTGGCTTTCCTTGGTATATATAATCACCCTATGACAGATATTTTTGCTCAGATAGAGAATATATGCATAAACGGTAAACCTATGATAGCACAGGAAATTTGTGAGAAAAACTTCAATACAATCCAAGAGGCTGTGAATTATATAGAATCAGAAGTAAGTCCAGAAACAGATACAATCTACAATGCTCAACATTATAGCATTTTGACTTCAATTCTAAGAGAGTATTGTGGCCCAGAAATTGATAGAGATATATTGAAAAAACAAAGAACTCTTTTCAAGTCTATAAATAAAATCAAAGATTCTACAACAAAAATATTATATCTAAAAAAGATCTATGATATTTGATACAATAAATCCAAAGAAACAATCTGAACATGAGAAAATATTTTCTGTAGTCAAAAATATGAAGCATATAATATGCTAGATATGAGTAAAAAGGCATTTATCAAAGAATTAAAAAAGAAACGATTGCTCGATGCATCAGCTATATCATGAACTAACAAAAAAGATTCAGATTTATTTATATTATCTAGTTTCTACACATGATCATCCAAAGAAGATAAATCAGACATAGAATATACTTTGCCATCATACAAAGATAGTAAGCTTAATCAAGAATTGGCAAATATTACAAAAAACATAAGCATAAAAGCAATAGAGGATGCTATAAATCTACTATTAAAAAATAATGTACTATCATCCAAAGATGTAGACCTGATAGAAAAACATCTAGAAATAATATTCGTGCCATGATGTGACAAAAATACATGATACCACAAGATCAACCAATATCTCAACGAAAAAGACGAAATAACAGAGGTTTCATTGGAAGAAATCAAACTTAATATAAATCTATGCAAGTCATATCAGTATATCGACGAATTATCAACTAATGTCTCCAAGCTACTAATCCATGAAATATGACATTACGTTTATACTTTTAAAGACAAAACACTAGCTAATTTCGAGGATATTTGTCGAAGCAATCAACTAAATAAATGCAATTCAGCTGGTTTTGTTACAAAATATTCTCAAACAAACCCAGAAGAAGACTACTCAGAAACTTTTTCTAGACGAGCTCTGGCACAGTTGAAAAACGATAAAAGATATATTTCCTTTTACTCTACATTTAGCGCTCTACCGCAGTTTAACCTAGTATGAACTACACATTGATCTGCAATAGAGAATATATTATACCAAAAATTCTCTTACTTCGATAAATTAATTTCTAAATCCAGCAAAACGCTTTCTCTGAAATAATTGATTCTATCAAACAAAAACCTCCCTACATCAAAGTAAGAAGGTTTTTTTAATATTAAAATTTAATATTTTATTATTTGCTAGCTCTCATAAGCATAAGCATTACATATGCTCTCATTTCAGATAAACCAGGATTTGTATTTGTTATTACCTTTTTGTTTTTCAAAAGATTAAGATGTACTAGATAATAAGGAGACCCACTTTCACTTGTGTTATAAAGTAATCTAGAAAGTACAGTTCCAAGTTGTCATCTATTTACCATACCATTTGGTACAAACTTATCTGTATTTACTCACATAATACCTAATTGGCATGCCTTAGTGATATATCATTTCATTTCATCTGATTGGTTTGCTATATCAGTAAATGTACAAACAGTTCATGTATTTAGTGTCTTACCAAGAACATTGATAGCATAGTTTACTACCATTTTAGCCATATGCTCTCTAGTTAGTTTTCATCCCATATTAGCTTCTTTGTATGTTTTCATCGTTGTTATACCCTTTCCGAAAGCAAATCTATATGCTTCTTCATATTCATTACCAGACGAAACAGATCAACTAAGTAAATTGTTTTCTACTTCACCAGAAGAAGTTTTTTCTATCACTTTGACTGTTCCGCAAATACCATCGTAGTAACTGTTAGAATAATCTCAATTTGGACAAGAATCCTTTATAGTAATAGTTACTCAACCTCAACCCCCTCAACCTCAACCTCCTCAACCATTTGGAGTTGTTATAATATTTGCTGTAAACGTGAATGTTGTATCGGGAGATGCATTACTAACACCTGCAACTGCGGCCACTCTTACCATTAAGGTTTGATTTCCTG
>JAYSML010000051.1:0-8891 GCA_043724745.1 bacterium | reverse complement strand
AGAAAAAATACTGGTTATAATAATGATGCCTGTATTTTGTATTGAACTCAAATTCGAGAAGATTTTCAAAAAAACAGACTAAATAAATACTAATAAATTTTCTCTAAAATATCAAAAATTGTTATCAATCTACCCCATAAGTTTTCAGAAGTAAGTCACTTATATTTTTTCAAAAACAACACATTCAATCGCTTTCTGCTTATTGTTATTTCCAATGCGCAGTCATATAATTTATTATAAATTCATGGATTCAAAAATTTAGATATAGACTATATATAATAATAGTAATAATGTAGAAGATATTCTACTACACATAATTAAAGAATGACATTGAAAATATATGTCATTTTTTTATTCTACAATTGTTTACGAAAATGTCAACTATGTTTTATTAAGTTATATCCATAAAAGATGAAAAAGACAATGTCTCTATTATTAGCTTGAGTTATATTACTTTTGACTACATCATGATGTTCAAAAATTTCTACACCAGAAGGACAATGACCCAAAATAGTCAAAATCTGAGTGATTGCTCCATTATCTGGACCTGCTGCGACATTCGGCGAAGACTGAGTAAATTTCTACAAGTACATTGTAGACAAGTTTAATTCAGAAAATTCATGAAAGGTCCAGATTAAATTGATTATTGAAGATGGAAAATGTAGTGGGAAGGATTCAACTAGTGCAGCCCAAAAATTAATTATGATTGATAAAGTTGATATGATCCGATGATGAATGTGTTCTAGTGAGACGATAGCTGCTTGAAAAATAGCTCAAGCAAACAAAATTTTTACTATTGCTCCAGTCTCAAGTGCCCCAGAAATTTCTCAAATCGGTGACTATGTTTATAGGTTTTACAATGATATACAAACAGCAGTAGAGTTGGGCTCATACTGATACGAACAGTTTAAGTCTATAGCTTTATTAACTGAAAATACTGATTATGCTATGTGATTAAATGCAAAATTTAAACAAGAATACAAATGAGACATTCTCGTAGATGATGTATTTCAATCAGACGAAAAAGATTTTGCAATACTTATAAGTAAATTAAAATGAAAAAATATAGACTGACTAATTCTTATTACACAGTCTGAATCCACAACTATTAGCATACTTAAGGCAATGCAATCTGCAAAGATATTAGACAAACTTATAAACCAAACAATCTGAGTTTACATATGTTCAGCAGATAGTTTTCTCACATCAGTTTGAGGCATGGCTAATTGAATGAGGTGCTTTGATCTACCACCAATGGAATATCTATCTCAAGCATCGAAAGATTTTATTCAAGAATACAAAAAAACTAACACAATAAATGCTTTCCCAAGCCGGATTGTTCTCCAAAAGGAAACAGCGGATATGACTTTAGACGCCATCAAAAAATGAAACTACACATCAGATTCAATCAAAAAATATTTTGAAAAAATAAATAAATCTAATCCACGAAAATGATATTTCTGAGAAGTCTATTTCGATGCTCAGAGAGATTTGGTTTGACTGCCTTATGTGATAGAAAAAATAGAAAATTGAAAAATAAAAATAATAAAATAATTTATTTATCCTTAATTATATACCAATGAAAAAAACACTATCTTTCTTTTTAGTCGGAGTAGTTATTTCAACTCTAGCCTGATGTTCAAATCTTTCTACATCGCAAAACAAATGACTAGAAGTCATCAAGATCTGAGTAATTGCACCCATGTCTGGTCCTGCTGCCAATTACTGAGAAGATGCAGCAAATGCATACAAGTACATTGTAGACAAGTTTAATTCAGAAAATTCATGAAAGATTCAGATTAAATTAGTTATTGAAGATGGAAAATGTGAATGAAAAAGTGCATCAAGTGCAGCTCAAAAACTTATTTGAATCGATAAAGTTCAGGTTATCGTTTGATGATTTTGTTCAGCGGAAACTATTGCAGCATGAACAATTGCACAACCAAATAAGGTAGTCATGATTTCTCCAGTGTCTAGTTCTCCTGATATCGCAAATATCTGAAACTATATATTTAGGTTTTACAACGATGCTTATGTTACCAAAAAATTATCTGAGCATATCCAAAGCCTAGGTGTAAATAAGATTTTCGTTTTGGCAGAGAATACTGATGTTTCGGTCTGATTTCTAAAAGGTTTAAAGGCAAGTTTTACATGAGAATTACAGTCTCAAATGTATCAGAAAGAAGAAAAGGATTTCCAAATGATTGCGAAACAAATCAAATCAAAAATAAATAAATCTGATTTCTTAATTTTTCTTCCTAGTAGTGACGAGAGTACAATCGGAATTATAAATGCATTCGATAAGGAATGAATACTTTCAATGATGAAAGGTAGAATAGCCTCCAATGAAATAGTAAATTCAGCAACAACTTATAAATCATTATGAACTAAATTAGACTGAATTAAAACAACTCAACTTATAAATTTATGATCTCTACCAAGTTCTGCTAAGGATTTAGAAGCGGATATGTTAAAATACTTCTCTATAAATGCCGAACCACTACGAGCGGTTTTGGAATGAGATGCTATGCAATTAGCCATAGATGCTGTTGTAGAGGCTGGTAATGATTGAGTAAAAATCAAAAATTACTTTACAAGTTACAATTCCACCAATCCAAGAAAAGGATACTTCTGAGACTATTATTTCACTCCAGAAAGAGATGCCCATGGATTAAATTTCCTAGTTTATGAAATCAAAGATGGTCAGTTAGTTAACGGTAAATAATTTTACATCATATAAAAAACCTATGAATTACTCAACACCCAGAATAATAGAAAAAAATACATGACTTCCTCCGGTTACAATGAATTTTGCTCCACCGGCTGTCGGCACAAACACTAATAAAATTCAGGATTATACGCAAGAAATATGATCTAAATTGAAATCAATATTTGGCATACAACCAAACTTTGATGATAAAAGACTATCTGAAGCGGCAAAACAAATTTAAAAATAATAAATAAAAACTATGGATCTAGGATATATCTTACTCAATACAATCGTATATGGCACAGTCGCAATGGTAATTGCATGATTCTTCTGATTCGGAAAAATTCTAAATTTTTCTCTCGGGGCATATATGATGATGGGAGGATATATCCTTTATAGATCCATTACTTATGGGTTCTCTTTACTAAATATTGTTATGTTGATTATTTTCATAGGCTCATTTCTCCTTATCAATCTGTGATTACTCAAATATTTTCCAAACGACAAGAAAAGAGATCACGCCTGACTAGTCATTACATTATGAATTTCTATTATACTAGAAAATCTAACTAGTTATATTTATTGACCAAATTCAGTAAGTCTATCCATCATGCATATGCCAATATATGGACTGCTAATTATATTCCTGATTTTAATCTGATTTTTTTTCTATCTTTACAAATATAGTTTCCTTGGCATCACACTAAATGCGATTAGTGAAGATAGTAAATTAGTTCGTGGATTGGGAGTCAATACTAGCAAAATATTACAAATCACATTCTTCTGTTTATTGATCTTGCTTTTGGCATGTTCATTTCTGCTTTTAAATGAATCAAATTTGAGAGCAGGGGATGGTATATTTTATATGATCAAATGAATCTGAATTATGATTCTAGTCTGAATTGCCAAGAAAGAATATATGTTTTTCGGCGCTCTGCTCTACGTCTTGATAGAATATCTACTTTTTATTCAGCGATGACTTCCGATATCATACAAAGAAACACTTATCCTGATAATCATTCTCTTCGTTCTATTATTCAGACCAGAATGACTATTTAGCCTCAGAAAAAGAAAAATTTAGATCATATTTATTCAGAATGCAATTTGCTTTCCATATTATTATCTCTGCTATTATCTTTACAATCCTTGCAAGCGGATTTAAATTTTTCATTAAATTGAAATGAAATCTGGATTTTTCTTACATGGCAATCGTAATTTTCTCCAGCTATACTTGAGCTCTTCTAAATATACATTTCTGAATCTGAATTTTACTTTGCATTCTTATTTCTTTCATCATTTCTATAGCATTCACATTCCTAGTCCTATTTCTTTCTAGCAAACTAAACGATGTATATTTCTCCATATGAACATTATCTCTTTATATTCTAGTATACCAATTAGCCTACAATTTAGAGCCAATCACGGGATGAGCATTGTGACTTAGTGGTATAAACAGAAATTTAATATGATGAATTCAGATTTCTAGCTTGCCATCATTTCTAACCTTCGCTGGAATTCTAGTCGTTTTGATCATTTGATGTTTGGTGTACTTCAAAAAAACATACTTCTATAAAACATTAATATGACGATGAGAAAGGGATATTCTCGTGAAATCTTTGGGAATAAAAATTAATAAATACAAACTTGTCGTGATTCTAATCACAACATTATTGGCTAGTCTGGCAGGTAATTTATATACATTCTATTACCTCTATATCGATCCATCAAGTTTCCGATTTTGAATGTTGATTCTCACCTTGGTCATAGTCTTCGTATCATACAAACGAAACGATCGATGAACATTGATTGTTTCTATCTTAATTATGTTTGCTTACGAATATCTTAGATTTTTCAAAATTGTTGATCCGAGCAAAATAGGATATTTCAGAGAAATGATATTCTGAGTGATTATAGTAGTTGTATCGTTTCTCGTATTTAGGAAAACCAACTTCGGTAGAGAAAATTAACCCACTTGTAGCAGAGTTTCTACTACAGTTTATCATCGACATGTCTTGAAATAAATATCATATAATGTATTATACAATTGTCAATGTTTATAAATTAACTTATCAAAATGGAACAGTTAAAAACATTAGAGGGAGCAAAAGTCTTTCTCAATAATATCCCTGAAGAGTGTAAAAAAAATCTTATAGCCGCAATAGAGTCAAATGCTAATGAAGAAAGAAAATCCAGTTGTATAAACTTTAGACAACAAATACTTTCTAAACCATATATGCAAGATAACCATAAATATGTACTAAATGAAATAACAAATAACCTTGTAGAAAATAATAATCAGAAGGAGCTTGAGCAGCTAAATAATTGAATAGACTTTACAGAAAAATGATGATTAATTGTTCATACTTCATTATGAGATATTAAATTCTCACCTAAACAGGCTACTTTTGAGGATATAAAAAATATTGATGGAATCGAGGAAGGCGTAAACGTACTAAGAGAAAATACAACAACAGGATTTAAATGATTACGAGGAAGTCCCAATGCAATCAAAACAATCAAAAACACAGGGAAGAGAATATTCAAAACAGAAGAATATTTAGCCATCATAGAAGATGTATTCTCATGATTAAATAATTTATATAAATGTAACAAAGTTTTTTTCGATATATTATGAGCCAATCAATATGGCATGTTATCGCTTCGTGATTATAAACGACGTGAAAACATAACTAGATGTTTATCTGCGGATGATACAGATAATTGAATTGTTACAGTCTGTGATGACACATACGATAATTGAATAACAAAAGATGCTTATGGGCATTATGCAGGAATACGATTTATTGAAGATTAATTTATATATTCAAAACAACAAATGCTAAAATTACAAAACATCCATCGATCAGCTGGCAATACCCATATCATCAAATGAATAGATATGGACATCACAAGCGGCCAAGCAATCTGACTTGTCGGTCCAAACGGTTGTGGAAAAACCAGTCTACTAAATCTTATCAACGGATTCAATAAATCCAACCAGTGAGAAATTGCTTTCAATTACCATGATATCACAAATTTAAATGTAGAAACTAGAGCTAATATGTGAATCGGTAGAGTATTCCAATCTTTCTGAATATTCAAAAACCTGACCTTATTTGAAAATTTAGCTTTGGCATATTCTAGAGAACTAGACTGGAAACATAAATTACTACCAATGAGTTTTCTCCCAAAAGAATTCAAAAAAGAAATCGACGAAATTTTATCAGATTTAGATCTCTTAGAAAAGAAAAATGAACTCGCAGGTAATCTATCGTGATGACAAATGAGGCTTCTCGAAATAGCTAGACTCTATCTACAAAAAACAAAACTCTATTTGCTAGACGAACCAACAGCAGGAGTCTCACCAAAATTGAAATCAAAGGTTGTAGAACTTATCAAAAAAATAATAGCAAAAGACAAAATGGTAATCATCGTAGAACATGACTTTGAATTTCTTTCTCATTTCGTAGATAAGTTTTATGTAATGGATGACGGGAAAATAGTCCTTGAATGAGATTATACAACCATCAAAGAAAATCCAATTACCAAAGAAATTTACTTCTGAAGATGAAACAGTAAGGAATCAAATCCAAGAATTCTCGAAAGGGCAGAATTAATTAAATTATCTTAGTCCGTTTATATAAATAATACTAAAAATGGATTTAATTCAACCAAGACATTCCTATGCAGATGATAAATCTCAATGAGCTATCTATACCAATACTTCATTGCGGACAATATGATCTATTCTTGATAATAAATGAATAGACATCACTTTACATGATGAAAATTTATCAGAAACAAAATCACTCAATTCAAATATTGTTTGAATAAGTTTATTATGAGCGCCCTATATTCCTGTGGCCATTCAGACAATTCAAAAACTGAAAAAACAATTCTGAAACGAACTAATTTTTGTTCTTGGATGACAAGTCCTTACTAAAAAAAGATCTAAAACTTGAAAAGTATTGTGACTAGATGACAGTCAGTTTCAAAAATTATTTTGAGAAAACGTTTACAATGGTATGAAACCATGAGTTTTGGAATCATTATTAAATATAAAAAATATTTCAGACGGACACAGTATTTCATTGATTCCAATGTACGAAAAATTATCCGATTCGGAATTTAAAGAATATTTCAGTAGAGAAATTTCATTTTACGTCTCCCAATGATGTAAATTTGATTGCGAGTTCTGCGGTGCAGTCAAAAACCAAAAAGAACAATACAGAGACGAAGAAGTCTTATATTCAGACTTATGTTATATAGTAGACAGATTACAAAGATTATGAAAAAATTCATTGAGTATATATATGTCCAACTTGGATGTTTTCCAATCACCTAAACAATTAGAATGATTCGCCGATATGGTTCTCCAAACCAAAATAAATAATCCTGATTTTACCTTCTCTATCCGTGGACTTGCTGGCACAAAATCATTTATAGACATAGATAAAAACAATTCTCAAATACTTGAAAAATTAGTTAGTGCTTGATTCAACAATGTCTGATATGGAGTAGATGGTATGTGATCAGATGTATGGAAATGAATAAAAAAACCACAAAATAATGAAAAAGAAATTCTCGATTCAATACGTCTTTCAAAAGAAAAATACGATATCACACCAGAGTTATTGATGGTTTTCTGACATGTTTGAGTAGATACAGAGGCTAGTTTACAAAATGCATATTCATTTGTCGAAGCCATGGTTGATAAGTACTGAGCCGTACCTAGACCACACGTTGCCAAACCATTTATCCCAGGCAGTGATTGATGGACAAATCCTGAGTTTCAAAACAAGATAAAAATCCTTATTGAAAATCCACATCTTTTCCAATCTCTAGATTTCACTGCATTGGCTAGTAATGTTACTCATACGGATTCATTATTTAGGGGTCTCGTAAATAACTATTACCTAGAGATGTGTAAATTGCCATGAAATACTACCTTGTCAATTATCCCTTATGACATATGAGATTCAGAAAGTGATTTAGAATCAAAAAGAAAAGAGAATATTGGGAAATTCGATAGATAAATAAAAATCTAAAATATTAAAAACAAAAATAAATCAGAAAAATTATGGTCATTAACATCTCTATTGGAGAATTGCTTGGCATAGTGTCAGGTATAGTTCTCCTTGTCTCAGCGTTTTTTATTCTGAAACAAATCAAAGAAGGTCTCTCTACACCCAATCTCACAACATGGATGATTGGAATGTTAGTAGGACTTATCAATGCATTCTCATTTTACAAAATAGTTCAGGATAATGTTTATCAAGGATTTATAATGTTTGCAAGTTTAATTACCTTAGTGATTATCTTCTTTTATTCACTGAGTAGAGGCAAATTTGCAAAGCTAAAAACATTTGATATTATATTATTATTTCTAGCTATTTTCGTAGGAGTTCTCTGGAAATTTACTGACAATCGTTTGGCAAATTTCCTTGTGCAGATAGTTACTTGTATTGCTAATTCAGCGACAATCATCGGTCTATGGCGAGGATATTTACGAGAGTATTATTTCTCATGGATTTTTGCAGTAGGAGCGTATATGATTGCTATCTTTGGTCTAACTCTTAATTCCAATGGAGATTGGCTACCATTTTTTGGCCCAATTCTCAATGGAGTTATTTGCAATGGACTTGTATTAATTCTTTCAATAACAAAAAACTAAAAATTGAATAATTATGAAAACATTACTTATTATTGGCGTAGCCATAGTCACTATAACATTCTATGCGTTATGGGGTATTAGACTATATCTATCATTTATTAATTCCTTGAGTCTAAACTTCCTTTATGAGAAAGCTCAGCCTTCAAGGTTACTGCTAAAATACCCAAAATGGATCCGAAAATCAGTACTTACTATCATGATTATGATAACCGGAATCATAATGATCCTGATTTTATGTTCGTTCTATGTCCCAGTCTTAAACTGGATTATGTATAAGTTTAAAATTAAAAAACAAAAAATCATTTGGTATTAATTTAATTAACAATAAATCCGTGAGACATTTGCCTGCGGATTTATTATTTTATATCTATAGTTGACTTTAAGTATAATATATATATAAACACAATATAAAACAAAAAATAAACTTCAAAATTATGAAAACACTGATTGTAAAAATATTATTAGTATTGATGCTAATCTTCGTATTCGGAGCTTTTCAGTATGGAG
>JAYSML010000050.1:0-4600 GCA_043724745.1 bacterium | reverse complement strand
GTATTGATATCATAAATTCAATTTTGGTAAACCGATTTGAGAAATCATAATTTTAAAAGATATTTTTGTAGAGTCCAGACCCGGATATCTTGTCTTCATTGTGTGAGTTGTTGCATCCAAACAGCTATGTCAAAAAAGTTTTTGTAAAGTGGAAGAGTCTCTTTTTTTATAGAGATTTCTGATTTGGATATGGATATTCAGGTACCACAATAATAGGCATCTAGAGTTTTCTTTCAAAATATCAAAGCTCTAATAAGTCACTCCTCGCCTACTCACATCCGGATATCTATACGATCGTAAGAATGTCATCTTTCGCCGGAGTTGACTATAGCTCATCCTCTATCTGAAATCTCTCATCGTCATAAATCTGGAAAAAATATTTTGGCCCCAAAAGGATAAGATTGAGGTCATGCAAGCATTCAATTGAAAACGGATTTGCCTGATGATCAAGTATATCATTCTCCGTTTAGTGTAACTTCTTCGATAAAACCTGATTTATAAAAAAATGACTGATCTGGTTTGGGTGAATAATACGCTGTAACTATAAATTTAGTATACTCACAATCAGCTAAATCGTAGGCAAAGGTGAATAGTGGAAGAAATGACATTAGGAGCCAGAATATTTTAATTTTTTTCATTTTGCAATTTTTTAGCTAAATGCTCGCATAAAAATAGCTGCAGTTTGTCATACATTCAAAGATTCTTTAATTCATTGCATTGGTATGTAAACAATCTGATCTACGGACAACAATGTAGTGGACAAAACACCATCAATCTCATTTCAGAAGATAATAGCCAAATCTGAATTAGTATTTTCATTAGAAGATAGTTTTAAATCTTTGGCATCCTTTGTAACTTCGGCAGCTAATACCTTCATTCATTTATCCCTGGCAAAGTCTATGGCTTCTTTAGCATTTGAGAATTGTTTGAGTCAAATATTTTCTTCTGCGCCAAGAGAAGTTTTTACTACTTTTTTGTGATACGTTGGAGAAGGAGTATATCCTGTGATCCAAACATTTCGTCATAAAGCATCTGCTGTACGGATTATATTTCATACATTGTAAGCTGAACGAATATTTTCTAATATAACTACTTTCATATGAAAAAAATAATATAAATCTAATTATGCTTTTTGATTTTATATAAACCATAAATTCTAATTGAGATCAATGCAAACAGAGATAGGACAATTAATGACATAAGATAATCATTGAGATAAATATATTTTTTTTCTACTCTTTGTTTTTCCTGTTGCTTAATAAGTTTAGCAATGCGCTCGAAAATAGTATCGAAAGACTGCTTCTCTAATATTCTATAAAAATCTCATCAACTCTTATTCGCAATTTCTTGGAGCAGCGGTATATTTATACTAGTTCTGACCTGTTGTCACATAGTATCTACTCATATTACATAATTAGATGTTCATACTCAGAGAGTAAATATAGGAACTTGCTTTTTGACTGCTATATCTATCACCTGCATAGGATCGTATCACTTATTGGAATCTCAATCAGTAATTAAAATTATAAGTCAGGGCTGTTCTTGGTCTTTTAATTTAATTTTTTCTAGGTTTTGAATTCATAAAATCATAGCGTCTCATATGGCAGTTCAAAGAAAATCCATTGTCGGAGGAAAATCTCATAAATTAGTTTTATTGAATTTGGTAGTAATAGCTTCAGAACTGGTAGAAAATGGAACATATACAAAGGGTATACCTGAAAAAATAACAATAGATATATTGTATCAGTCCAATTCTTTTATAAGTTTGATTAAGGAATCTTTGGCGGCTACATATCTACTAGGCTGAATGTCATTTGCTGACATAGATAGAGAAACATCGAAGAGTATTTGGATTGGAAGGTTTTTCTCTTTTACAATAACCTTATCACTTACTCGTCTATAATCCAATGGCAATAAAACCGTGGAAATAGCAAGCAGGATTAAAATACCCTTGTAAAGAAAAAATCTTGGTAGGTTTATGTTGTTTTGTGGGATAATAAATTTTGGACTTAAATTGAAAAAATATAATACAATGATGATTAAAACAAAAAAAATACTGATATATATTCATGAAGAATTGTACATTATTTTGTAGTTGGATTAAATATCTGTGATTTTAAAGCAGTCATCATTTCTCTATTTTATTTAGCATATCTTGGTCTATAAGGTTTATTTTCTTCTCTATTTGTGCTGTTTCAATTTCGGATTTAGATTCCTTGATTATGATTTCTAATGGATTTGATTTTTCATAGTTGACTTGAAACTTTTCGTTGGTATCAAAAAACTTATTTCTTACGACTTTGGCTAAAAATGGAATTAGCGTAAGTTCCGAAATTTTGAAAAATGTAATAATTACAAATATGATAAGTACAATAACAGCAAAGAGGATTCATAAAAATTTAGAGCCTGCTTTGGTAAAAACATTGAATATAGCCAAAGAAATAGATATTCCAACTGCCATGACAAATAGTTGAACTACAGATACGGTAATAGGTCATATATTGAAATTCATTCAACTAAGAATTCATCTTTTGATGTGTTTAGGAAAGACTACCTTCATATTTGGATTGGACATGGATAAATTATCGTTGTATATAATGAAATGAGTTGCTTTGTCAAAATCTTAATTTCTAGAGTATTTGACATTATCGATTTTTATCGCAAAATCTAAATCAGATTTAGTTTTTTTATTTTGGATAGCGAAATTTGAAGTATGGTATTGAAACAAAACAGGAAATAAATATCTTGAATTAGTTTAGTTTATAGAAAATGAATATGGAAAATCTAGTGATAATAGGATCTGGGCCAGCATGACATACTGCTGGAATATACGCAGCAAGGGCAAATATGAGACCTTTGATGTTCGAGGGATTTATGGCATGATGAGTGGCTGCATGAGGACAACTGACTACTACGAGTGTAGTTGAGAATTTTCCATGATTTCCAGATGGTATAGATTGATCTCAATTAATGATGAATATGAGACAACAAAATATAAATGCAGGCACTAGAATAGAAACTAAAACTGTAAACAAGGTAGATTTAAGTCAGAGATCATTTAAGATTTTTGTTTGAAATGAAGTAATAGAAACTAAATCTATAATTATAGCAACATGAGCGACAGCTAAACGTTTGGGAATAAAATGAGAAAATATATTTCGACAAAAATGAATATCAGCATGTGCAATATGTGATGGATGACTACCTATGTTTAGAAACCAAGCAATAGTAGTTGTTGGATGATGAGATGTAGCAATGGAAGAAGCCCTGCATTTGGCCCATTTTGCCAGTAAGATATTTGTAATCGTAAGAAGGGATGAGTTAAGAGCATCTAAGGCTATGCAAGATAAGGCTATGGGAAACGAAAAGATTGAATTTGTACGAAATAGCGAAGTGGAAGAAGCTTATGGTAATCAGTTTTTGGAATGAATAGTTGTAAAAAACAATAGAAGTTGAGAAATATCCAAGATAGAATGTAAATGAATGTTCTTTGCTATATGACATACACCAAATACCGAATTCTTGGAATGACAATTGGAATTAGATGAAATATGATATATTAAGACAGTAGCGGGAACGGCACAAACAAGTGTAGAATGAGTTTTTGCTGCATGAGATGTACAAGATAGAAAATATAGGCAAGCAATTACATCTGCTGGAACATGATGTATGGCAGCACTTGAAGCAGAATCATTCATTGGGAATTTAGGATAATAAGTGATGAAATTAAGTTCTAATATATAATTTTTTATAATTTAATATTAAGTAAAATGACTGGAGTAATGCATATAAATTCTGAAGCAGAGTTTAAAAAAGAAGTATTAGACTATGAAGGATTGACGGTAATTGATTTTCGAGCTGAACGATGTGGACCATGTAGAATGCTTGGACCTATTATGGAAGAACTATCACAGGATAATGCAGGTAAAGACGTAAAAATAGTAAAAATCAATGTAGATGAAAACCCATCTTTAGCTTGAGCATTCCAAGTATCCTCTATTCCTGCTATATTTTTCATCAAGTGATGAGAACATATAGATACTATGGTATGAGTAAGTCCAAAAAATACATTTCAAGAAAAGATTGATCAACACATAAGTAAAGCCGCATAAAGAACAAAAGCTAAATAAATATTAAACTCCTCTCTTTTTTTGGTTGGGAGTTTTTTAATATTTATTGACTTTTGCATATAAAAACATATAAGATATCATACTTTAATTTTTTATGGTATATAATGGGTTCAATGAGGGAGGCAAACTGACAGCGATTATTAGATTTCTGAAAAGAAAATGATTCTGTTTATTATGGAGTATGAAAAAATGGATTGTATGATGCATTGTCAGCGAACAATGAATTTATTATATCTGAGATGGAAACATTATTAAAATTCGTAGATATGTCAGATAATGATAAAATGAATAGTAGCGAGACTGAAATCATAAAAATAGATAAACTTAAAGAAAAATATTTTGTAAGACAAAAAAATATATTCTTAGATTATATGTCTAAAAATAAATTCAATTGAGCATTAATTGACTATCTAAGAAAAAATTTGAGCTCTCAGGATTTATTTACTTTCTCATCAAATGAGAAGATAGTT
>JAYSML010000049.1:0-2711 GCA_043724745.1 bacterium | reverse complement strand
TAACGACATAAGTCAATGTCTAGTTCTTTATTAGAAAATCATGGATTGTTATCTTATGATGATATAGTCTGTCAGAATTAAGCCTCAAGAAGTTTTTTTATTTTCTATCAGATTTTTATTCATTGAAATTACGTCGTTGCGTATTTAAATAATTCTATCATTTTGTTTATATATTTATCTCTGTCTCAAATTCATCTCATAATATAGGCAGGATGAAACATTGGAATTATTTTGATTCATTGGAAATCAAATTCCTTGTAGACTAGGTTTTCGAGTTTTCAAATGTTTCATAAGAAAGTCTTGGTTGCAAAGGATCACATTGGTACTATTATATCAGGTTTTATGGTTTTTATTTCTTCTAAAATATGTGCTTTGCAGTTTTCTAATTCGCCATCTTTGGGTGATCTGAGGTTTGGTAATCTACATTTCACGGCATTGGATAAATAGATATCTTCTTTCTTGATGTTTGCCAAAGCGAAGATTTTATCTAGAAATCTACCAGATCCGCTAGCGAATGGAATTACTCTTTCTTCTCCAGATCAGCCAACGCTTGATCAATAAAAAATTACTTTCGATTTGATGTTTCCATATCATGGAGACGAAAGTGTTTTGTCGACCTTGCAATTTAGTCATTCGCATTTTTTGCAATTATGTATTTTTTCTACTGGGCTTTGCATTATACAAAATTAAATAAATCTGATTATTTGATTTCTAGTAGTCATCTATAATTATTAGTTGATCGTTTGGAAGTAGCTCATGGTGGTCGTTGATGTGTGATTTTTTAAATTCGCTAAACGTATAAATCTTATCTCATTTGAGGTGAACGACTCAATTTTTTGGAAGATCACTCAAGTGTGTAATTACGTTTACCACTTTACCATCACGTATTATGAGGTGAGTACATCCTTTAACTTCTTTTGACATTTTTTACAATTATAGTTTAAATTATTTTTCTAGTCTAAGAATTCCACTTATTTTCTTGTTGATTAGGTGGCTTTCATACTTTTCTAGCTTTGGAATCTTGATATCTGAATCTTTTGGAATAGTAAAAATGATTTTTGATTCTCGGGTTTTGTTTAAAATCCTTTCTTTGAAACTACAAGTATCTATATTTCCAGATAGAATTATTTTTTGATTTTCTGGAATTCAATCTAAAATTGATTCATCATATTCTTCGATATTTTTGATGAAGATGATATACTCATTCAGATTTTTTATATTTCAAATTGTTTGTTGAAATAATTTTTTGTCTCAGCTTTTGGTAATTAGAGATTTGTCATTTGGAATATTTTCTAAATCAGATTTTTTATTTATTTCATAGAGTTTTTTATTTCAAATTTGATTTATTAATTCTTCTTTTGCCATTGGAAAGGCGGTGAAAAACACAATTTTATTTCATTGTTGGATTAGATTTGATACTAGGCAAATAGAAAAAAATGATGCTCATGATTTGTCTGCTCAAGTGATGAGACAAGGTAAAGATGAGTCATTGAAATGGAATGAATTATTATCTAGAGTAATTTTGTTCTTCATTTTTCTTGGGTTTTAAACTAATGAGGCTTGTTTCTGTTTTTTTCTAGCTTATCTTCAAATGCTTGACCTAAGTCTATTTCTAGATAGGAGGCTAATTTAAGTGTTTGTCGAAATATATCTGCGACCTCATCTTTGATATCTCATGGATTTGAACCATTTGCAAATGCTCATCTTTTTGTTTCTTTGTGAAGCAATACTCTCGACACTTCTCAAATCTCCTCTATGAGATGCAAAAAGGCGTGTATTGGAGTCGTTTCGCTTTTTGTATAACCGATTTTTACTAAGTGTTCGTAGACTAAGTCTTGAGCTTTTTTTATTTCCATGAGAATTTATTAAGAATAAAAAATCTGACTTATGTTTTGATAAGTTTTGAGATTGGTTTTTCAAGTGGAGAAAAATTATAATTTATTTGATAATAGAAAACTCGAGCGATGCGCCCGAGTCTCAGTTTAAATTAGTTTGATTGGTAGTTACTCTTCATCAGGAAGCATTGGTGCAATGAACCGAATACCATTGATGTTTAAGTTTTGTATTACATTGATTCTGTTCTTGATTGCATCAATGAATAGATCAAGGTCCGCCTTTACTGCTTCTAGTGCCTTAGTGTCTCCTTCAACTTCGCACATGTTAATCCAATATTCCATAAATGATTTATTCATAATCTTTTCATTTATGGTTATACCGAAAGGTATAATGGCTTTTATTGAGTCTCTTTTTTCTTTAGCAATCTTTGAGGCTTCTTTCACGTGTTCGGTTGCAGGATAGATATGAGATATTCTGGCTTCTCTTTCAGTTTCTGGCGCTTCGTTTATACAGATTATAACAGTTTCTTTTTCGGGTTTAAGCTCTTTAATTATAAACTCTACGAGATTTGCGCTGAATATTACGGACTGACCTGCGGTTAATAAACTAATGTTTTTCATGGTTGTGAATTTAATTTGTTTTTATTTTTAAAGTTTATATTTATTTTGTTGTATATGTCAAGTATATTTTCAGATTGATAATTTCTCAATGAGTTGTTCAGATTTTTATTTGTCTATTTTATATCACTTTCATTTTTTATATTTAATATCAGACTCTTTTATTAGATTTACTACTTCAGGACTAATTCTTCTGACTTTAATTGTCTTATTTCAAAGCATGATTGTTTTAACAAATCTATGAACTCAGTCTAGAAT
>JAYSML010000048.1:0-3029 GCA_043724745.1 bacterium | reverse complement strand
TATTTTTTCAATGTAATAACTCAAGTGCTTATATTAGACGTTTCCATAATATTGTTTATTTGTTCGATTTCTCATTTCTTAATATTATTTTTAATAGATGTAGAATTAAGCATTATTTCAAAAATTCAAACCCTACCAGATCAGTCTTTGGTTTTTACAAGGTATTGAGATTGTACTCAGATAAGAGATTCAGCCAATCTATCACGTATACTGGCTTGTATAGACGGATCATAAAATGATATAAATCTATTTACTGTATTTGCGGCAGAATCTGTATGTAGTGTACTAAATACTAAATGACCAGTTTCAGCAAGGCTAAGTACGGATTCGGCAGTTTCTCTATCACGAATTTCTCCAACATATATTATATTTGGATCCTGCCTCATAGCAGATTTCAAAGAATTTGCAAATGATCGAGTATCATGTCAGATTTCTCTCTGAGATATAAGACATTTCTTGGGTTGAAATATAAATTCAATTGGATCCTCTATTGTAATTACGTTATCGGCTCTAGTCTTATTTATATGTTCAAGCATAGCTACCAATGATGTAGATTTACCAGATCAAGTAGGACCGGTTACTAAATACAATCATTTTTTGGCAGTCAAAATATTCTTTTTAATAGATTCGGCAATATCTGTGAAAATTAAATCTTCAATATTTTTAGGGAAAGAATTAATTTTTCTCATAACTATTCAAATTCTACCTGTTTTCAGAAAAGCATTTACCCTATAAGGAGTTCAATTTTTGGAAATATAAGCGAAATCGGCCTCTTTATCTCATAAAAACTTATCGAATCTTTGTGGATTTCACAAGAAAAGCTGTCTCAGTATGATTTCCATTACTTCGTTATTTAGTCTTCATGTTTTTTCTTCCTTTAGAATTTCTCAATTTATCCTATATGCTATGATTTCTCATCCAGACAAATGTAAATCCGAAATATTGGGGTTTTTTTCCACTAGAGTTAGAATTTGTTCTACATCAAACATGTTATTTAACATGATATTATCCATATAATTTATAAAACCAAATATGATACACGCATAAATTATATTCACAACTTTTTTAAAAGCAAATTTTTCATAACTTTTTCTGATAAAATTTACAAGCAAATTTTTTATTAGTTTTTTCTAGAACATTTTATCTAAATAAATATTTGAAAACAAAGTAGACATAATTATTATATACTCGCAATTTATTTTAGAAGAATAAATTCATGCAAAAGGCCGGATACATAATTATATTCCCCTTATTGGTTATATCATTTTTCATTTATTGATGTTGATTAAAATCACAATCAGGCCAACCAGGCCAAACCGAAAAAATATCAAATAAATATCTTAAAAAATATTACGAACTTTCTGCTTCCTGAGATATACAAGAACAATTACATTTAAACCTTAAATGAGAAACACAAAACACTATTCTTAATTTGGTTATTTCCTCAGAATCCAACAAAAATATCTTTTCTTGAACTCAAAATGGAAAATATCGATTCCAAATGCAGACAGAAAACAAAAATTTTTCTGAGAAAGAAAGCCTAAGCTGAACAATATCTATACTTTCACAAGATAATCAATATTTTTTTAAATCTGAAAATACAACTTTTATATGACCAAAATGAAAAATTTCCAATAAAAACATAGAAAATAAAATATCCGAGATCAATAATAAACGAATAAAAATAGATAAAGATATTCCATTTGTCTCCACATCTGAGAGTCTATTTTTTATACAAAAAACATTAAATTATCTACTCAGGACTGGGACCGATAAAATTAATCTCTGATTGAGTGCAATAAAACCAAACAACTCAGGCAGTTTTAATTCAGACAATAAAGGAGAAATTTATATAAACTGAAAATATTCCAATACACCAATCAATGCTATAATTGCAGCAGATAGTTGAATATTTTATTTTCCGGTCTGACAAAATATACAAATCTATACGAAAGCTACCAAGCTTTGATTTACTCTATCCTGATACAAAAGCGATATTATATTAGATATAAATGTCAAAAAAACCAAAAAATCCCTAATCTTAAAATTCCAATGAAATATTGTTTACGATAAACCACTAAATCAAACACAAGAAAAAAAACTTGATATAAAATGAGAATACACTATAAAGGCTTCCTGATACAGACAAATTGACTTACCCACAGATTACTTGTCTTTTACTCAAACAATGCTGACTAAAAACTAACCTACATAAATATTTAATTAACTTATTGGATAACGATGTTTAAAAAAAACAAAAAATTTTCAAGAAAAACCATTTGACATACTGACAACTACAATAATATCTGACATGCTATAAATTGATCTTCTAAAAAAACCTGATTATCAAAGTTATTAATTTTAATTGTCTGTATCGTTTGAGTTATTTTTGTATCCAAATACGTTATAGATACAGTGCAGGCCACTATATGATATGTATCCAAAACCACAATTAAAACAGTTTCCAAAAGTCTATGACAGGACATGATAAAGGATGAATTCTGAAATGTAAATATAATGCTAATATGATATGGCGGAGCAGATCACCAATGATGATACCTAGCAGATACTATTATAGTTGCATCTCGAAATCCAAAAACAAATATTGTCACCATGGTATCAATACCTAGAGATTTATATGTACACAACCAGCAAGAAAACATAGTTTGAAGGATAAACGAAGTGTTTTCTCACTGAATGTGATACAAAAAAAACTACCAAAGCTGAATAAATTATATGGAAACCATGCTTGAGGATATCACATGATTGAAAATTAAATATTACGCATTAGTGGATTTTTGATGATTCAAAGATGTCGTCGACACAATAGGTTGAATTACTATAGACGTTCCTCAGACTCTGCATGACGTTACATATCCATGACCGAATAATTCTTTCACTACCTTCCATATGAATTCATGAGTCCAATATATGTCCTGAGAAATCGCATTAAAATATGCTAGATCTAGACATTCAACATCAGACTTTTCTAGATCTCTTAGACAACAGCAAATCATCAAAGCAATCAT